>NZ_JRAT01000028.1:0-22893 GCF_000765945.1 Porphyromonas gulae | reverse complement strand
GTTTTTCAGATTACTTGAGGTTTGCAGAGAGATCGCATGAAGCTCTCCTTTCTTCGTCAAATCAATGCATGTATCTGTCTTGATCGATATGAGGGGGGAAGGGTTATTGTATAACGGTCTCAAAAGGTGCCTTTCCGGATCAAAGTCCAAATAAAAACCTTGCAGGTCTAACTTCCTGCAAGGTTTTTTTTTGTTTTGTTACGAAAGCTCGGATTTCGGAGCGATGTCCTATCGAGCTTCGGCGATTAAAAATGAGTGGAGAGCGTGGCCATGGCCGTAAGCATCTTATTGCCGTGGTCGTACATTACAGCAGCACCTGCCCCCACGTTTTTATGAATTTGATATTCGTAGGCTACACGCGCTCCGTAACCGATGTAGGTATTCGAATTGGTGTAGATACTGACTTTGGCTCCTTTGTCTCCATAGATGAAATGGATATTGTGCTTATTGGACAGACCGGCTTGTACTGCCAGAAACAAATTGTGCCGGCTATTCTGCCAAAACAGATGGAGAGGATTGACTCCGACGACGATCATATAGCAGTTGGCACTGCCTGCATCGAAGAATGACCACTTCTCATTCGGAGAAGACATATTTACCTGAAAAGATCCATCACCCTCGTTCGACGCAAAGGAATCTGCATTGTTGGCTGTTTGACGTGTGGAGTTGTACATGGACAGACCCACTTCCAGAAAGCTCCCCATACGCTTTCCCAAATAGAAACCATAGGTGAATCCTCCCGGGATGTTCTCCGTATCGGAGTATCCTGCTCCGACCTGCAATGACCATGGTCTGATAACGTCTTGTGCAGCCAATCGGCCTGCAATTCCATACAATAATACAACGAGAAGCAGTAGCATTCTTTTCATACTCTTTCTTTTTTAGTTATTTAATTGTGTCGATTATCTCCTCTAAATGTAAAACAGTCACAAAAATATAATGAATAGATGAGAAATGGATTGCCGTTTCGGAATTAGCTGTATTGAGGTGTATAAATACCAAGACGGAAGCTCCGGGTCATAGACTTTTCGTTTGAGCTAAGGAGTACTATCTTTGGACGCTGAAATAAAAAGGATTTCGTGAAAAATGAATAAAGCAAGCAAATTGATTATACTCTTGCTCCTGCTGGGCTGTTCGGCATCCGCACAGAAGCTCAGTAGCAGTATGAAAGAGGCCCTGCGTAAGCTGGAAACGGCTGTGTATGCCATCAGCAACCTGTATGTGGACAGTGTGGACAACAACAAACTGGCCGAATATGCCATTCGAGGGGTCTTGAGCGAATTGGATCCTCACTCTGTTTATTCCGATGCGGAGGAAACAAAGAGCGAACTGGAGCCTCTGAATGCAGGATTCGACGGTATAGGTGTGCAGTTCAATATGCTCACGGATACGGTCTATGTGGTACAGGTGATTGCCGGAGGTCCTTCGGAAAAGGCCGGATTGTTGGCCGGTGATCGCATCGTGTCAGTGGATGATACTGTCATTGCGGGTGTCAAGATGAAGACCAATGACGTGATGAAACGCCTGCGCGGTCCACGAGGAAGCAAGGTAAAACTCGGCGTATGGCGAGGGAACGACAGGCTCAGCATCACGGTCAAGCGAGGTCTGATCCCCGTTCATAGTCGTGAGGCTTGCTATATGGTCGACGAACGTACGGGATATATCAGGCTGAGTAGATTCTCCCGCACCACTTACAAAGAGTTTGCCGAGGGGATCACCCTGTTGCGGGGGCGCGGCATGCAGCAACTGGTACTCGACCTGCGATTCAATGGTGGTGGTATCCTCGATCAGGCGGTAGATATGGCCGGCGCTTTCTTGCCCGAAGGGAGTACAGTGCTGACCGTCAGAAACAATCGCACTCCGCAGATCAGCGAGCGGATGGAGGCCCCGAACAATAAGCTCTTGCCGAAGGATCTGCCTCTGGTTGTTCTCGTCAACGAATTTTCTGCCTCAGCCAGTGAGATATTGGCCGGGGCTATACAAGATTGGGACAGGGGCGTCGTTATCGGACGGCGCACCTTCGGCAAAGGATTGGTACAGCGTCCATTGCCCTTTCAGGACGGTTCGATGATCCGGCTGACTATCGCTCGCTATTATACACCTTCGGGACGTAGCATCCAGAAACCTTATGCAAAAGGGAATTTCAAAGCATACGAACAAGAATTGATCGGTCGCTTCAAACACGGTGAATCCATCCATAGCGACAGCATCCGTTTCCCCGATTCGCTTCGCTACAAGACTCTCGTCACGGGACGTACCGTTTATGGAGGGGGAGGCATTATGCCGGATCTTTTCATCCCAACGGATACAGCCTTGTTCAACAGGCTGCATCGCGAGCTGTTGAACAAGGGCATCTTTAATCGGGCTGTACTCAAATATGTAGATGCACATCGTCAGAAACTGCGCCAACGCTTCCCCGACAGACAGTCATACGCCACGTTTAGCGTTCCCGAAGAGCTGACCGAAAGCCTGAAAACATTTGCCGAAGCTGAGAAAATCACATGGAGCAACGAACTTTTTGCTGAAGCCGAAGAGCTTATCAAGCATCAGCTCCATGCCTATATCGCACGTGATATTCTGGGGGAGGACGACTTCTTCTATTTCTTCAATCGCATGGATAAGGAATATATAAAAGCACTCGATCTCCTCAATGATCCCGACGAATACAAACGACTCCTCGGAAAGTAATTTGGTACCGGAAAGATACCAAACAACCGTTCGGTTACGTTAGCTTTGTATAGGATTATGAAAGAGATAAGTAGATTGATAGCTGTCATATTGCTTGCTGTGGGCTTTGTGCTCGCCAGTGGTAGTTGTTCGGATGATTTCGACAAATATGCCGAGTCTCCGGAGGATCGTGCCGAATTTTCTGCCGATACCATCAAGTTCGATACCCTTTTCAGCCGAGTCAGTTCTTCCACTCGGACATTCATGGTGTACAACCGGCTCAATCGTTCGCTACGTCTGAGCGAAGTGGAGCTGGTGGGAGGCAAAAGTCGTGGCTACCGTGTGAATGTGGACGGACATGTAGGCACCAAGTTTTCCGATCTGACCATCCTTCCGAAGGATAGTATGTTCATCTTCGTCGAAGCCACTTTCCCTGAAGGGGAGAGCGATGATCCGGTCGAGGTCAAAGACTCTCTCCGTTTCCTTATCAATGGACGTACGGACTATGTCCTGTTGCAGGGTTTTCGTCAGAATGTGGACGAAGTAACTGCTTTGGTTATCGATAGGGATACGATATTCGGAGCACATCGTCCCACCTTGCTTCGCGATAGTCTTGTCGTTCAGCAGGGGGCTACCCTTACTTTGCCTGCCGGATGCCGTCTGCTGATGGCCAATAAGGCCCATATCAAGGTGCGTGGTCGCCTAATGGCGGAGGGCAATTCGGCCAAGCGAGTGATGATAGAGAATCTGCGCCACGATCTTCTCGTGCAGGATGTTCCTTATACCCTTGTCCCCGGACAGTGGGGTGGTATCCTTTTTTCTGAAGAAAGCAATGGCAATGAGCTCCGCTATACTACCATCCGCAATGGCCGGTGGGGAATCATCGCCGAAGGAGGCAAGGATGTCACCACTCCTAAGCTGCTCTTGGAGGGCTGTATGGTGACGAATATGAAAGGGGCAGGCTTGGCTGCTTCAGGTGGTTATATCCGTATTCTGAACAGTGAGATCAGCAATACCCTCGGCTATACCGTAGCCCTCTTCGGCAGTGTATGCGAATTGACTCAAAGCACTGTTTGCAATTTCTATAGATGGGACAACCGCCAAGGGGAAGCCTTGCGCTACGTGACGGCATTCGCTCCCGATGTGGCCGGTGGGTCGTATATCCCCTCGTCGGACAGCCGATTGGTTTTGTCCAACAGTATTGTCGATGGCAGTCGGTCTGTAGTCAAACAGGGAGACAAAGAGAGTGGGGGAGAGATCAGTCTGTCCGATGGCTCGCAGACAGATGATGAAGCCTCCGTACTTGCACGACTAACGATGCGCAATAGCTACGTGCGTGCTCGGTCGAGCATCCTCAATGTCGGATATAATGTGATGGAAGCTGACAAGAAGAACCCCGCGGACAGTATCTATTATAGTGTAGGGTATGACCTGATCAAAAAGAAACACAACTTTCGCTACGACTATCATCCTCTGCCCAAAGCTCCTTTCGTCGGAATAGCCGATCCTACGATTATAGCACTGTTCCCCACTGATTTGAATGGGGAACCGCGTCGGACAGCTACCGTGGGGGCTTTCGAGGTAAAGCCTCGTCCATGACAGGTCGTGTACACGTTCACATAAGACAGAAAAAATATTATGAGAGAGGTGCGAATTGAAGCAGGCTGGAAAAAGGTTTTACAGGAAGAGTTTGGCAAATTTTACTTTGAAAAGCTGACGGAATTTGTACGTGAAGAATACCGGCAGAGCCCGATTTACCCTCCGGCGCGATTCATTTTCCGGGCATTTGATACTTGCCCTTTCGACCACGTCAAAGTCGTTATTCTCGGACAAGATCCCTATCACGAACCCGGACAAGCCGAAGGATTGGCCTTCTCTGTGCCGACCGGAGTCAGGATTCCTCCCAGCTTGCGCAATATCTGTGAGGAGATTCGTACCGATACCGGAGAGCCTGCTCACATAGATGGTGGAAGTCTTTTGCCGTGGGTGGAGCAAGGTGTCTTATTGCTCAATGCTACCCTTACGGTTCGTGCCGGCCAGGCCGGTAGCCACCAAGGACGTGGGTGGGAGACCTTTACCGATGTGGCCATAGAAGCTTTGGCCAAACAGAGAGAACACCTCGTCTTTCTCCTCTGGGGAAGTTATGCCCGCCGAAAATCTGCCATGATCGATCCTCGTCGCCATCTCATTCTCGAAGCACCTCATCCTTCGCCCCTGTCGGCGCATCGCGGCTTTTTCGGATGCAAGCATTTCAGCCGAGCCAACTCATACCTCCGCCAGCACGGCATAGCCCCAATCGTTTGGTAGCTGTCTTTTCTTGATTGGAAAAGTGATTGGCTGGCTTTGTCCCTTCCGAGAACTACATGTAGCCGGAGTACACCTGATCGAAGAAGCACACCATAAAAAAGAAAACCTGTTTGGGGAGAAGGATTCCAAACAGGTGATAAGAGAGATGTTCCGATATGCATCCGAATAAGCGGAGATGAGGCTTGTCCCCTCTTTGTCAAGACCAAAAACAGTGCGAGAGGGTCAGAATATCCGCATCAGCTCGGACAAAGAGGAAATAATATGCATGGGTGCTCCTATGCTATCATCAGGTGATGTGTGTTTGTTCGGATTGTACCAGACAGAGGCAAGACCGGCATTCGCCGCCCCGACTATATCGGCTTCCCAGCTATCCCCAATCATGATGCTTTCCGTTTTCCTGGCTTTGGCTTTGACCAAAGCGAAGTCGAATATTTTTTTGTTCGGCTTGTTGATGCCTGCATCTTCGGACAAAATCACACGGTCTATATGGGGGGCCAAACCACTATTGGTCAGTTTGGCATGCTGGACTTCACGAAAACCATTGCTGAGGATATAGATATTGTAGTATCGGTGTAAGTACTCCACCGTCTCCAAAGCATGAGGACAAAGCCGCGTTTTCCGTCCCGTTATGGATAGAAATTCTGTATTCCAAGCCAGTATTTGTTCGTCGGACAGAGCGACATGTCCTGCAAAAGGTCGTCTGAATCGCTCCAAAGTAAGTGTGGGCTTGTCGATTTGTCCAAACCGATACTCAGACCAAAGTGCTTCATTGTGAGGCCAATATATGCCGAAGAAGGTTTCGAACGATTCGAAATATCTATCCCATGCATGTGTGTGATATAGTTCTTCGAGACTGCTCTTATTGTTATGATAAGTGTCCCAAAGCGTATCGTCGAGATCGATAAAAAGATGTTTTAGCATGAAAGAAACGGAGTGAGGGCTGGATGTTGTGGCCGAGACCGAAGTGCACGAGGCCGAAAACAGATCGATTCGCCGGACGAGCGACCTTTGCCTTTAGCAGACAAGAGAAGAGGGTGTGTCCAAACTTGCGTTCCGACACACCCTCTTTATAGAAATGTCCTATATACAGGACTTCAAAGGATCCGCCTGATTAATTGGTTTGGATAACGAGTATTTTGGAGTTTTTCCAGAAAGCCTGAGGATCCTTGATGCGAAGGGTGAGCATCTTATCTGTGCCGCGAATCAATTCGTATGATGACGCAGGGTGGCTGGTCAGTACATTTGCTTTCTTGGCCATCAGCGGGATCACCTTCAGGTTGCGCAAATCGGCTTTCGTGAAGTATGAATCGTTGTGTCCTTCGGTCAATACCTGACCGCGACGAACGATATTCATTTCTTTCAGGTCGCTGCTTGTCCCTATGCAATAGCGAACGGTATTGAGATCGCGATCCTGACGAGCATTCTGTTCTGCCAAAGCTGCGTTCTCTCTCGCGCTGCTCTCAAGTTGAGCACCCTGCGAAATAACTGTGGAGTCGAGCATGTCGATGGCGATGTTCTTGCGCTCCAATTCTTCACGCAGCTGGTTTACTTCCTGAGTTTTTGCTTCGAGTTGCTGGCGCAGCTGTGCCAAAGTCTTCATCAGACGGCTGTTCTCACGTCCGCTCTTTTGGAGCTTCTCAGTCAGATCGTCGATGCTCTTGCGGTTGGCTTGGAGCTTCTCATTGATCAGTCTCATATTGTCATTGATACGATCGCGCTGGCTGGCACGAATTTCTCCGCTCAGAGGGTTGAGATTGATCATGCCTTCCATGGCAGAGATTTCTTGGAAGTTGGTCAGAATTCCACTGATAATGGAGTCCATCTCTGCCAATTCGGATTCGTGTTGGCTGTTTACTGCTGCAATAGAGTCGTACTGCATTTTCAGCTCTTTATAGGCACTGGAGTTCTTTCCACATGATACCAAGGCAAGAGTTAGCGCTGTGGCGATAAACAGTTTCTTCTTCATGTTCGTAATACTTTTATTAGCGTGACACTTTATTCATTCTTAACTTATTGCTTTCCTTCGTTTCTCCTTTTCGGGACAGCTCCACCTACGATGAGGACGAATTCTCCTCTTGGAGGGTGGTTTTCGAAGTGAGCTAGTAATTCCGCGAGTGTTCCGCGGATCACCTCTTCGTGGAGTTTGCTCAGCTCCCGGCATGCAGCAGCCGGTCGATCGAGACCGAAAGTCTCCACAAATTGGGTCAGAGTCTTGAGCACCCGATGGGGCGACTCATAAAATATCATCGTCCGGAGCTCCTCGGCCAGTTCTTTCATTCGGGTTTGGCGGCCTTTCTTGACAGGCAGAAAACCTTCGAAGACAAATCTGTCGGCAGGGAGTCCGCTTGCTACCAAAGCCGGAATCAATGCCGTAGGCCCGGGCAGACATTCTACCACTACATCCAATTCGGCACATGCTCTGACAAGCAAAAAACCGGGGTCGCTGATCCCGGGAGTCCCGGCATCGGAGATCAAAGCTATACGTTCACCTCCGGATATCCGCTCGGCCAATGCCTTGGCCGTACGATGTTCGTTGAACTTATGATGGCTCTGGAGCGGACAGTGAATGTCGTAATGGTGGAGCAGTACATTGCTGGTACGCGTGTCCTCGGCCAAAATCAGGTCTGCTTCGCGCAGTACCTTCAAGGCTCTCAAGGTAATATCCTCCAAATTGCCGATAGGAGTCGGCACGACTGTCAAACGTCCTTCCATCGCAAATCCTACGGTTCAGCTCCTTCTACGGAAGAAATCCGACACTACTTCCGCAAAGTCATTTACCGTCGGATCCTCTGCCTCCCATTGCATCCGCTGATGCAAATAGGCCATAGCTTCAGCCGCTGACGACAGCAATCCGAGATCGGCAGAGACATCTCGCATAAGCTTGTCATCGTCTTGAAACAACTCCCGTCTAAAGCGAAAAAAATCCAACGTAGAGACTATCTTCTGCAAATCGAAGCCTGCAGGAGAGGGTCTCTCCTCTTGTCTTCCCTCTTGGGGTGTTATTTCCGTTAGCCCAACGGTCTGCGTCGTTTGCTCCTTTTGCCTCGATGCTTCACGAATAAGCATGCCGTTGATACGACTCAGTCTGTCAAAAATCTCAATCGCCTCGTTTGGGGTCAATTCCGAGAGTTTCTCTCTATCACCAAAGAGGCGTTCCAAGTGCGTTAGCACATCAAAAATATCAGCGTCATGAGCTGCATTCATCAGGCTGAATCTTGAGTTAAAACATAATTGTTCGGCACAAACTTACAGAAAAAAAAACGAGAACTCCGCACTTTCACACAAATATACATACTGCAAATGTGTTCAAAAGCACACTTCTCTTGGCTGTAAACACGGCTTTTCAGGACAGAAAAAACGCTCAGATCTTTGGGCGTTATCGCCCTTTTGAATACCCTGTTTCAAATGAAAAAAGGACTGCCATTCGATATTCGGGCAGTCCTTATGTGAGGATGTCTTCCTGTTAAGCCTTATCGCTCTTGCGGCGGATTCGAGCCTCCTCGGCTGAAAAGCTATATGGGCACTAATTGTGCATCACCAAAAGGGGAGTTCCAGCATGGAAGAGCATTCGCCGCGCCATACTTGGATTGAAGAAACGGGCGAAGAAATTCCTGCGATAAGTATTGACCACAATCATATCCACCTTTTCCTGACGAATGAATTTTTCCAAAGCGAGGGAGAAGTCTCCTTCGTCCAGCATGCTCACTTTGATCGTGGCATCGGGATAGTGATGCGCATGGTACTCCCTGATGGCTTTGAGTTGTACTTGGTTCCATTCCGGCGTACCCACCGAGATATTGAAGATGCTGTACGAAGGGTTGTTCTTGTCCAGCAGCTTCATCATGGCATCGAAGAGCACCAGATCGCGTTGGTCGAAGCTGGTAGCCACTGCTACATGCTTGGCCTGATTCAGATCGTTGAAGGGCACTTCCTCAGGAATAACCAATACCGGTACTTTACTCGAATCAATTACTTCGGCTGCAACACTTCCGATCAGATCCGAATCTTTGCGGGATTTGCCTCGTGTACCCATCACGATCATTACAGGTCTGTGCCGCTTGCAGTAACTAAGGATGACATCCTCCGGAGCACCGTCCAAAAGGACAGAGGAGAAAGATATTTCGGGAAGTTCCTCGCGCGTTATCTTTTCGCGTAGTTCCTTCTTGAGTTTGTTCATCAGACGCTGTACGCGCTGGTATTCTTTGCGAAGGCTGACCTCATTGCTTAGCTGGAATACCGCAGTATCGCCTACAGTAAGCGGTGTGGAGAAAAACGGGCTGATGTAGACGTGCATCAATACGACCCGAAGACCGCGACGGGCTGCAAAGTTAAATCCCAGTTCGCATATCTTCATCGTATATTCGCTGAAGTCCACAGGGATGAGCACATACTCTTCCGTGTTTTTCGCTCGCTTTTTGGGATCTTCCTGATCCCATTTGTTATCCTCTATAATACTGAGAGCACGAGGCAGATCGGTCTCTTTGATTCTCACCCGAACACCGGCAGAGATAACGGGCTGTATCTGATTGACATTGTGAAGATACGCTTCTATGCCCTCGGTTTCGAGGAGAGACTTCAGTATCTGGGCTTTCTCATAGGAGTGAATAGCCAGGGTCACTAATTTTTCTTCTTTCATATCAATAAACGTGTTGTAGGGTTAGTTCTTTATCGTGTCATTTTCACTGTTTTCGTGCTGTGTATCTGTGCGCTATTCGCAAAAAAGCCACTTCGGTCGCTTCTTATTGCAGACCGGAAGTGGCTCCGAGTTTATTATTTGGGAAACGCGCTGCCCCAAAGACTATGCGTTGGCTTCGCCCAGCATAGACAAAGCTCTCTCTAAGATAGTTGTGTCGTCCAACTCAACAATACCTCCTTCCGGTCCTGCTTCGATATGAACACCGCAGCTACGACCTTCTCTGAAATTGGCACCGCCGAAATAGTTGCGTACGGTTTCCACTCGCAGCCCCAACTCATCGGCAATGCGTTGCATAGCACCATCGGGCAAGCTGTCTTTGATTCTTCTCAGTTCATTGAATGTGATTGTCTTAGTCATGGGAATAATTTCGTCTTTTTTTGTGGTTCAACAATCAGTTTATTATTCTGCCCCTAACTTAGACATATTATTTGACAATACCAAAACTCAAAAGCCTCTATCCGCTCTTTATCCTGTCGAGGCTTGGCTTTTCCTCCGAGGAGGAAGAGCCGAAAAATAAGATGGCGGATAAATGATTGTGCTGTGAAAAAGGGGAGTACCTAATCACTACTTCACACCATAGTGCAAACTTCGTAGTATCTCTTTCACCTTTTCGACCTGATTGCCTTGGATGATTATTTCTCCGTCCTTGGCTGCTCCTCCCACTCCACATCGCTGCTTGATCAGACGCGACAGATCGGTCAGATCGTCGTCCGAGCCGACGTATCCCCTCACAAGGGTGACCTCTTTGCCCCGACGCTGCTTGCGATCCAGCGTGATGCGCAGGCGTTGTTTCTCCGGAGGAAGCGTCTCGGCTACCTCTTCGCTATCCTCATGTTCGTATTGGAAATCGGGATTCGTACTGTACATGACCCCCAGTCTGTTCTTCCAGTCACTCATATTTTATATCCTCCATAAATAAAAGCTGCCGAGGAGATACCACCACCTCCACGACAGCCTTTGTTCCTAATCGAATACCGCGTGTCTTAGTGCGGATTAGCCCTTCTTGGCCGACTTGGTAATGCGCTTGCGCGGCTCAGGCATGGTCTCTACACGAACGATATGCTCATTGGCACCCTCCCACATGATTTCCTTCTCGGCTGCACGCAGATAAGCGATCTCATCGCCTTTTTTTACCACAGTACCTTGTGCCACTACCTCTGTAATACGGCCGGTAAATGTACAATAGACCTTCTCGATGTAGCCGAATTGGTTCTCGATATAGCAGAACGGCTGGCCGGTACGATATTCGGCACCGATAGCCGGAGCGATGGATGGCTCTTCCGTATCGATTTCCCAATAGAGTCGTCCGGAGCAGGGTGCCACGATCGGATCGCATCCGGCGCGCTTGGCTTTTTTGATGTCTTCGTCGCTATATCCCTGCTTAGCCATGCGGTCGGCTTTGGCTTTGTCCAGATCGGCATTGAAACGCTCCTTGGCTACACCGCTCTTATAGTCGCGATACTGACGGTCGTGCATGGCAAGCTCGAACAGCTCTTCGTCGTCCGGGCCATACTCCCAACCGTTCTGATCCATTTCCTTGCGGAATTCGTCCAAGGCATCAGGATAAAATTGCTGAGGATCGGCATCCGAAAATTCCATTCCCTTCTCTTTTGCCAAAGCGATGATCTCCGGATCCAGCTTACCGGGCAAACGGCCCGATTTGCCGAGGATCATACCCCATGTATTCTGGTCGATGGCTTGCCAACGCCCTTCGCCCCGGATCATGTTGTACACGTTCATCAGGGCAACATTCTTCACATACTGGCTGAAAGGAGTTACCAGCGGAGGATAGCCGAGGCGCGGCCACACATATTCTACCTCTTGGAAGAGACGTACCAGCAGCTGATCTATGGTCATCTCCGGTTCGCCCTTTCCTTTGAGGAACATATTGATACCTGCATGTACCCCTTTCAGGTCGGCCATCATAGATCCCATCATACCGCCGGGGAGACCGCATCCCACGAGCAGTGAGCTTGTTTCTTTGTTCGACGGATCCATGAAATAGCCCAAGAAGTCGTCTATAAACTCCTGTGTCAGGCTTCGGGCTTTCATGTAGGCATCCATATTGATCTCCGGCACTTTGAAGCCGGCATCCTTGAGCATCTGCTGGATGGTGATCACGTCCGGATGCACCTTGCCCCAAGAGATAGGCTCCATAGCTACGTCGATGATGTCAGCCCCATTCTCGCATACCTCCAGCATGGAAGCGACAGAGAAGCCGGGGCCTGAGTGGCCGTGATATTCGATGATCACATCGGGATGCTTGGTCTTGATGGACTTCACCAGCTGACCGAGGAAGTGAGGACGCCCGATACCGGCCATATCTTTCAGGCAGATCTCCGGTGCTCCTGCTGCGATCAGCTCATCGGCCAGATTGGAGTAGTACTCCACTGTGTGTACGGGAGAGAACGTGATACAAAGCGTAGCCTGCGGGATCATACCGGCTTCCAGTGCATATTTGATGGATGGAATGATATTGCGAGCATCATTCAGACCATCGAATATACGCGTGATGTCCACTCCTTGGGCTTTCTTCACTTTGTACATCAGGCGACGCACATCAGCCGGCACGGGGAACATGCGAAGGCCGTTGAGTCCGCGGTCCAGCATATGGGTCTGAATGCCCGCTTCGTTGAATGGCTTGGTGAAGGCGCGCACAGCTTTGTTGGGGTTCTCTCCGTACAGGAGGTTCACCTGTTCGAATGCCCCCCCATTCGTTTCCACTCGCGCAAAGCAACCCATCTCCACGATAACCGGAGCGATGCGTTCCAGTTGATCTTTTCGCGGTTGGTACTTGCCTGATGACTGCCACATGTCGCGGTACATCAGACTGAATTTGATTTCCTTCTTCATATTGGTTTCAAGTGATTTCGAGTTGTATACTTGACTTCTTCCTTTATATAAATACCGACTGTGGTATGCTAAACCACAGAAACAAAGATATTAAATAATTCCATAGTTAATCCGCCCAAAATAAATTTTTCTCCGGTCCCGTGCCAATGAGGTTAGAAGCCCTTGGTTCACCCATTTGCAACCACTTGGACGCAAATAGCCGTATACCCCCTAATCGTTTGGTAAATAGGCCATAAGCCGATCCGCCACTGCCCGATGGTGCGATGTCGGAGCAATTGCTTATCGGAGAGGACGCGTCGGCTTGTTTTTGGCACCGCAAAACGGAGAATTGCCGAGCCTGAAATCTCAGAAACTCGAACGAAAAGAAAATTTTTTACAGGCGAGATTTTTTTGCTTTTGGTCTAACTTCTGATCTTTTTTCGCGCCTTGTTTTTCAGCTCCATAAGCAGGCATTTTTCTGCACCGCAATTATAGGAAAGCGGGTTTCGCTCGTCTACCCAAAAAGTTTTCGACAGTGAAGGCTACAGCACGCATCTGCCCACGCTATATATAAATAGGTGTACGATGCTGAAAAATAGCAAAGACAAGCTATTTGTTCCATAGTAAAAAAAGATTACCTTTGCAGCTGTTACGGATGGATGGAGGAGGCGACCCGATCAAGGTTCCTCCTTTTTGTTTATCCCAATGTCTAAGTAAGTACAGAGCGAGATGATAGACAGAGAACAAATCGTTCGGATCGTTTCGGACTATCTGTCCATAGGGGAGACTTTCCTCGTGGAGGTGGCGATACATCCGGGCAACAGAATCGTCGTAGAGTTGGATAGCGCACGAGGGGTCTGCATAGATGAGTGCGTAGCACTGAGTCGGCACATCGAATCCCAAGTGGATCGGGATATAGAAGACTACGAACTGGAAGTAGGCTCGGCCGGACTGACGTCTCCTCTGAAAGTGATGCGCCAGTGGGAGAACTGCATCGATAGCGAGCTGTCTGTACTGCTGACCAATGGGATGAAGGAGACCGGTCGCCTTGTTGCTGTCACTCCCGAAGCAATCAAGCTGGAGGTGGTGCGCATGGTGAAGCCGGAAGGAGCCAAGCGCAAAAAGCCTGAAACTCAAGAGCTGACAATAGTCATGGCCGACATCAAACAGGCCGTGCGCGTCATATAAGCAGTAATAAAAAAAGAATCAAGAGAATACACCATAAAGAGAGTCCTATGGCCAAGAAGCAAGAGACGATCAGCATGATAGAATCGCTGGCAGAATTCAAAGAGCTGAAAAACATTGACAAAGAGACGATGATCAACGTCCTGGAGGATTCCTTCCGGAATGTTCTGGCAAAAATCTTCGGATCGGACGACAACTTCGACGTAATCATCAATCCTGAGAAAGGCGACTTCGAAATATGGCGCACCCGTCAGGTAGTAGAAGACGGTGCCGTAGAGGACGAAAGCCGCGAGGTGTCTCTGTCGGATGCTCACGAGATCGACCCCGAGGCGGAGGTCGGGGAGGAAGTAACGGACTCCGTGAACTTCGCTTCCTTCGGTCGCCGTGCCATTCTCAATCTTCGCCAAGCTCTCTCCAGCAAAATTATGGAGCTTCAGAAGGAAAACCTGTTCAATACATTCACGGAACGTATCGGGCAGCTCATTTCGGCTGAAGTATATCAGGTATGGAAGCGCGAGGCTCTGCTTATTGACGACGATGGCAACGAACTCCTGATGCCGAAGAGCGAACAGATCCCAAGCGACTTTTTCCGCAAAGGTGAGACCGTTCATGCCGTTGTGGAGCGCGTGGAGAACGCCAACAACAATCCCAAGATCATCGTATCGCGTACAAGCGGAGAGTTCCTCAAGAGGCTTTTCGAGCTGAATGTGCCGGAGATTGCCGATGGTCTGATCACCATCCGCTGCGTAGCCCGCATCCCGGGAGAGAGAGCCAAGATGGCCGTAGAGTCTTACGACGATCGTATCGACCCCGTAGGAGCCTGTGTGGGTATGAACGGTTCGCGCATACGAGGCATCGTACGCGAACTGAGAGGCGAGAATATCGACGTTACGCAGTACACGACGAACACCGCCCTCTTCATCCAGCGAGCACTCAGTCCGGCACGTATATCTTCGATTCGCCTGCTCGAAGCAGAGCATAAGGCCGAAGTATTCCTGCGCCCCGAAGAAGTGCCTTTGGCTATCGGAAAGAATGCCTCGAATATCAAGCTGGCATCGGGGCTGACGGGTTATCAGATCGAAGTGTTCCGCGACATAGATGATATGGACGAAGAAGACATCTATCTGGACGAATTCAACGACGAAATCGACCAGTGGATCATCGACCTGTTCAAGAATATCGGCTGCAATACGGCCAAGAGCGTGCTCAACAAGAACAGAGAAGATCTGATCAAAGAGACGGATTTGGAAGACTCCACCATAGACTATGTACTCGGAGTCCTGAGTGCCGAATTTGCCGATGAGGATCAGGTGACTGATAATCAAAGTACCGATTCGGATGATTTGGACAATTTCTCTGCCGAAGACGATCTGAAGCAAGAGTAAGAAGAACAAAAGCAGTCTCCTCCCCATCCCTCATCTTATAGTACAATCCTCACAAAGGTGCAGCATAAATCACAGAAGAAGAAAAGGTTAGTATGTCAATAAAATTATTCAGCTTAGCTAAAGAGTTAAATGTAGGAGTAGGCTCCCTCGCCGGCTTTCTTCGGAAAAAAGGTTTCGATGTGGAGGACAACAATCCCAATGTTCGCATTGAGAATGAAGAGTTCGATCTGCTGCTGACCGAATTTGGCAAGTCGCTGCCCAAGGGTGAGGCCGAGCGCATTCGCAAGAAATTCGTCAAGCAAAAGCAAGGCACTCCTGCATCTGCTCCGTCCGCCAAAGAGGAAACCGCGGGGACGGCAGCGAAAGAAGCTCAGGTAATAGCTACGGAAGTACCCCAGGACATGCGACCTCGCTTCACGATCAAAGGGAAAGTAGAGACCGAAAAGCCGGCTGCACCGGCTCCTTCGCCCAAGGACAAGGAGCCTGACATCGTGCGTGAGGACAAACCCACCAAAGAAACTGCACCTGTAAAAGAGGAAACAAAGGTCGTTCCCGTCAAGGAAGATAAGCCCAAGGAAGAAAAACCGAAGCAAGAAGAGCCTAAACGGGAAGAACCCAAACGGGAAGAACCTGTACAGGTAGTTCCTGTAACCAAGCCGGTCGAAAAACCTGCGGAGAAACCACAGCAGCCGGTCGTGACACAGAAACCTCAAGAAGCCGAAACTCCTCCTGCTCAAGAGATGGAGAAAAAAGAAGACACCGAAGAGGTTTTCCGCCTCAAAACCAATACGCAGGAGCCTCAAGTAAAGGTAGTCGGAAAGATAGACCTCTCTTCGATCAATTCATCCACACGTCCCAAAAAGAAGACGAAGGAAGATCGCCAGCGTGAGCAGAACGATGCCGATGGCAAGAAGAAACGCAAGCGCATCAACAAAGCTGCCGTAGATGTCAAGAAAGAGGCGGCAAAGGTGAGTGGGGAGCAGGGCAAACGTAATGCCGGAGGAGGAAGCCATCCGTCCGGCAATAAGAACAACCGTCCGACTCAGCAGCAGTCCAATGCTTCAGGAGGTCGCAAGAACAACAAGCGTCAGTCTATCCCTCCCAAGGTGGAGATCTCGGACGAAGATGTACAGAGACAAGTAAAAGAGACGCTGGCACGCCTCACGACGAAAAAGACAAGTACCACGCTCGGGCGTGGAGCCAAATACAGGAAAGACAAGCGTGATGCGGCTTCTCGTGCAGCTCAGGATGCCATGGAGCTGAACAGCGAAGAGCAGCACACACTGAAGCTGACCGAATTCGTTACCGTAAGCGACCTGTCCAATATGATGGACGTCCCCGTGAACGAAGTCATCGCCACTTGCATGAGTATCGGTATGATGGTCGGTATCAATCAGCGTCTCGATGCCGAAACGATCAATATCGTAGCTGAAGAATTTGGCTTCAAGACGGAGTTTGTCAGCGCGGATTTGGTAGAAGCCATTGCCCCCGAAGAGGATAATGAGGAAGACCTCGTTGCGCGTCCTCCGATCGTTACGGTCATGGGACACGTAGACCACGGTAAGACTTCGCTACTGGACCGCATTAGGAATACGAATGTGATCGAAGGGGAAGCAGGGGGTATCACCCAGCACATCGGAGCCTATGGTCTGAAACTTCCCAGTGGCCGCCGTATTACATTTTTGGATACGCCGGGACACGAAGCCTTTACGGCTATGCGTGCCCGTGGTGCGAAGATTACGGATATTGCCATCATTATCGTTGCTGCTGACGACGATGTGATGCCACAGACAGTCGAAGCCATCAATCATGCTTCAGCGGCAGGTGTGCCGATGGTATTCGCCATCAATAAGATAGACAAACCGGCTGCCAATCCCGAAAGGATCAAAGAGCAGCTTGCAAACATGAACTACCTCGTTGAGGACTGGGGTGGCAAATATCAAAGTCAGGAGATCTCGGCCAAGAAAGGCATCAACATCACCGAATTGCTGGAGAAGGTTCTGCTCGAAGCGGATATCTTAGAGCTTAAAGCCAATCCTAACCGCCGTGCCATCGGTTCGATCATCGAGTCTTCTCTGGACAAGGGAAGAGGTTATGTCTCCACTGTCATGGTACAGAACGGTACGCTCAATATGGGCGATGTGGTGCTGGCCGGTACCTGCCACGGACGTATCAAAGCCATGTTCAACGAACGGAATCAGCGCGTGAAGCAAGCGGGACCGTCCGAACCGGTGCTTATCCTCGGTCTGAACGGTGCACCGGCTGCCGGCGATACATTCAATGTGTTGGAAACGGAGCAGGAGGCTCGCGAAATAGCTAACCGCCGAGAGCAACTCCAACGCGAGCAGGGACTGCGTACGCACAAGATACTCACGCTCGAAGACATCAGCCGTCGCCGTGCAATCGGCAACTTCCAAGAGCTGAACCTCATTGTCAAGGGGGACGTGGACGGCTCGGTAGAAGCTTTGTCCGATTCGCTCATCCGTCTGTCTACAGAAGAAATCCAAGTCAATGTCATCCACAAAGCTGTGGGGCAGATTTCCGAATCGGATGTGGTGCTCGCAGCAGCTTCATCTGCTATTATCATCGGATTCCAGGTTCGTCCCAGCGTGGCTGCCCGCAAGCAAGCGGAAACCGATGGCGTAGAGATCCGTACCTATTCTATTATCTACGACACGATCGAAGACATCAAGTCTGCCATGGAGGGCATGCTTTCGCCTGAGATTCGCGAAGAGGTTACCGGCTCTCTGGAAGTATTGCAGACCTTTAAGATCAGTAAGGTCGGTACGATCGCCGGTTGTATGGTCAAGGAAGGTAAGGTCAAGCGAACAAGCAAGGTTCGTCTCATACGCGACGGTATAGTGATCCACACCGGAGAGCTTGGCTCTCTGAAACGATTCAAGGACGATGCCAAGGAAGTGGTGGCCGGACTCGAATGCGGTCTTAATCTGGCTCACTCGAACGACATCCAAGATGGTGATATAATCGAAGCTTTCGACGAGATCGAAATCAAAAAGACTCTCTAAAGATCGAACCGAGACGGGTTACCACCCATGAACGCGATCGATTTAGCCATACTGATAATTTTGGCGATAGGATTACTGAAAGGCCTGTTTGATGGTATCATCAAACAGGCAGTTTCACTTATAGCCATAGTCGTTGCCACGTATGGTTGTGCCTTACTTGCCGTTCCCATAGAGACGTGGATCGGACCTTTTTTCGGCCTTTCACGAGGCGTGGCTCATACTTTTGCTTTGATCGTTGGGTTCTTGGCTATTTTGATTATCATCCCGATGGTCGGCAATAAGGTCTCGAAAATCGTTGGCAAGACTCCTATCGGCATTCTCAATCACTTGGCCGGCGGAATAGTCGGGATAGGTATAGCAGCTATTCTGATGAGCTATCTTTTCCTGATTGCCGACAATGTTTTTTCAAGAGACGAAGCGGACAGTGACAATCCGCCCCTTCGCAATACTTCGATGCTGTATGACCATGTAAAAAACATAGTCCCAACTTTTAGCCCCCATCGGCTGTTTATGAATTGAAATTCGTAAAGAGCTTACTCAGAGACTTCAAATATGCAAGAGAACAATAATATATTGGATGAGGTTACAGGCAGTGAATATAAATACGGCTTCGTAACCGACATCGAAACAGAAACTATAGGACGCGGGCTTTCCGAAGACACTGTCCGTCTCATATCTGCGAAGAAGGAAGAGCCGGAGTGGCTTCTCGAATTCCGCCTGAATGCCTATAGACACTGGCTCACCATGAAAGAGCCCGACTGGGCACACCTCAATATCCCACCGATAGACTACCAAGATATTATCTATTACGCCGCTCCGAAAAAGAAAAAGGGTCCCAAGAGTCTGGACGAAGTGGATCCCGAACTACTGAAGACATTCGACAAACTCGGCATTCCGCTCGAAGAGCAGAAGATTTTGAGTGGAATGGCTGTGGATGCAGTAATGGACAGCGTATCGGTGAAAACAACTTTCAAAGAAAAACTGGCAGAGAAAGGAATCATCTTCTGCTCTTTCAGCGAGGCCGTGAAGGATTTCCCCGATTTGGTCAAGAAATATCTGGGTACGGTCGTTAGCAGTAAGGACAACTTCTTTGCGGCTCTCAACTCTGCCGTATTTAGCGACGGCTCCTTTGTGTATATCCCCAAAGGCGTCAGATGTCCGATGGAGCTTTCTACTTATTTCCGAATCAATGCAGCCAATACAGGGCAGTTCGAACGAACGCTGATCGTTGCCGATGAGGATTCTTATGTGAGCTATCTTGAAGGCTGTACGGCTCCCCAGCGAGATGAAAATCAACTTCATGCTGCAATCGTGGAGATCATTGCCGAGACCAATGCGGAAGTCAAGTATTCTACGGTACAGAATTGGTATCCCGGTGACAAAGAGGGCAAGGGCGGTATCTACAACTTCGTCACAAAGCGAGGTGTCTGCAAAGGCGATAATTCCAAAATATCCTGGACACAGGTCGAGACAGGTTCTGCCATCACCTGGAAATATCCCAGTTGTGTCCTGCGTGGCGACAATTCGATAGCGGAATTTTACTCCGTAGCTGTTACCAATAATTTCCAGCAGGCAGATACGGGTACGAAGATGATCCATCTCGGCAAAAATACCCGCAGTCGTATCGTATCGAAAGGTATATCGGCCGGTTCCAGCCAGAACAGCTACCGCGGATTGGTCAAAATCTCCAAGAATGCGGTCAATGCTCGTAACCATTCGCAATGCGACAGCCTACTGCTTAGCGACCACTGCGGTGCTCATACATACCCTTATGCGGATGTCCAAAATGATACGGCTATCATCGAGCATGAAGCTACGACGTCCAAGATCAGCGAAGAGCAGATATTCTACTGCAATCAAAGAGGAATCGGTACGGAAGAGGCCGTAGGTCTGATCGTCAATGGTTATGCCAAAGAAGTGATGAATAAACTGCCGATGGAGTTTGCCGTAGAGGCACAGAAACTACTTAGTATCTCTCTGGAAGGATCGGTCGGATAGAGATCTCTGCAATCATTTCAAAATAAAAAACACTCAAGTATGCTTAAGATAAAGAACCTCCACGCCACAGTACAGGGCAAAGAGATATTGAAAGGGATCGATCTGGAGATCAATGCCGGAGAGATTCATGCCATCATGGGGCCTAACGGATCAGGAAAAAGTACGCTCTCTTCCGTTTTGGTGGGACATCCCTCTTTTGAAGTCACGGAAGGAGAGGTGACATTCAATGGAATCGATCTGCTCGAACTCGAACCGGAAGAACGTGCACACCTCGGACTCTTTCTCAGCTTCCAATATCCGGTTGAGATCCCGGGCGTCAGTATGGTGAATTTCATGAGGGCAGCTGTCAATGAACACAGGAAAGCGATCGGAGCAGAACCCGTATCGGCAAGCGACTTCCTCAAGATGATGCGCGAAAAACGTGCTATTGTGGAGCTGGACAACAAATTGGCCAGCCGTTCTGTGAACGAAGGCTTCTCCGGTGGAGAAAAAAAGAGAAACGAAATCTTTCAAATGGCTATGCTCGAACCCAAACTGGCTATTTTGGACGAAACCGATAGCGGACTCGACATCGATGCTCTCCGCATCGTAGCCGGTGGGGTGAACCGACTCCGCTCTCCGGAGAATGCTGCTATTGTAATCACCCACTATCAGCGTTTGCTCGAGTACATCAAGCCGGACTTCGTACACGTCCTTTACAAGGGGCGCATCGTCAAGTCGGGAGGAGCCGAACTGGCTCTCACGCTCGAAGAAAAAGGCTACGACTGGATCAAGGAAGAGATAGGAGAATAATCGGATATGAAGGTAGAAGAACAATATCTGCAACTCTTCCGAGAGAATCGCGAAGCAATAGACAGCCACTCTCCCCGAGTGCTCAATGAGCAACGGGAGAAGGCGTCAGTGGCTTTCGCCTCGAAGGGGTTGCCTCGGTATGGCACCGAGAACTATCAGCGTACCGATTTGTCTGAACTATTCGGTTACGACTACGGAGTAAACCTGAATCGTGTCAATTTCCCAATCAGACAGAAAGAAGCTTTTCATTGTACGTTGCCGGATTTGGACACGGACCTTTGCTACATTGTCAATGATGCGTACGACAACGAATGGAGTCGCGTATCCGAGCTGCCGGAAGGAGCATTTGTCGGCAGTCTGAGCGATTTTGCCCTCAACCATCCGGAGATAGCAGCTCGTTATTATGCTCAAGCCGCTGCACCTGATCACGATGGCATCATTGCTTTCAACACGATGTTTGCTCAAGATGGATTCGTCATATATCTGCCGGATGGTGCTGTACTGAAGAATCCGATCCAGCTTGTACAACTGCTCAGAGCCGACATGGAGATCCTCGCTAATCGTCGGTTGCTCATCGTCCTGGGCAAAGATGCCGAAGCCTCTCTGCTGATATGCGAACACACCCTGGATACACATTCTTTCCTCGTAACGGAAGTTGTAGAGATATTCGCTGCGGAGAACAGTCGATTTGCCTTGTACGATCTTGAAGAAAGCAGCAAAAACACCAAGCGTATAGCTTCAGTCCATATACGTCAAGCTGAGAATTCGAATGTGACGATCAACTGCATGACGATTCACAACGGTCTGACACGCAACAACTACTACTGCCATCTTGAAGGGGAAGGGGCTGATCTGACCTTGGGTGGAATGGCCATTGCCGAAGGGAAACAGCATGTCGATAACTACAGCAGGATAGAGCACCTCGTTCCCAACTGCCAAAGCAACGAACTCTTCAAATACGTTCTCAGCCGGCAGGCGCAGGGAGCTTTCTCCGGACGAATCTATGTGGCGAAAGGGGCACAAAAAACGGCAGCTTATCAGAACAATCGTAACCTCCTTCTGGATGATACGGCTCGCATGTACTCCAAGCCGCAGTTGGAGATCTATGCCGATGATGTGAAGTGTTCGCATGGTATGACTACGGGGCAGCTGGACGACGACGCTCTCTTCTATCTGCGTCAGCGCGGCATTCCTCTGGCTGAAGCCAAGACTATGCTTAGCGTGGCCTTTACCGATGATGTAGTCAAGCTGGTTCATATCGAGCAACTTCGTGAACGTCTGCGCGACATTATCGAACATCGGTTCCGCGGAGGCTGCATGCGGTGCGGCTCCTGCAATATCTGCTACTAAAAATACTTTTGTCTCGTCCTACAAAAGCTTTACAGCTATTAGGACAAGAATAAATTTTTCCCTGATCCATCAGCGGGCCCGACCTTGCTGATGGATTTGTTTTTTCGGAGGGGAGGTCGAGCTACGCCCTACAGCTACTTGACCTACGCCGTAGAGCGTATCGAGCTACGCTCTACGGCTCTTCGAGCTACGCTGTAGAGTCTGTCGCGCCGGGCCCTACGGCTCAGCTCGGCCACCTCTACGGCTCGCAGAGCGGAACTCTACGGCTCGGCTCGCTACGCCGTAGAGCATACTTCGCTGAGCCCTACAGCGTAGCTCGAAGAGCTGTACGGGATTGCTCATCATCCTCTACGGAATACCGCTATGCTCCTTGTGGTATAGTTAGTCGTCAGTTCGATCCAGCCCCGACCTCCCTATTTGCGCTTAAATCGAATTGACATCTCTGATCTTAATGCGGTAAAATCTGCCACTTCGATAAATTACGAACCGAAAATGCCCGGATTGTGGTCTGCGAATCCTGAGAAAACGGCGCGAGAATTTTTTCGCTTTGGCGCGTAAAAATTTTCCCTCCCGAGCCAAAACATAAAAAAATACGTGCCACACTTTCATGGCTGTAAAGCCGGCAATTTTTGGAGCCTAAACCATCGCGGGGGGG
>NZ_JRAT01000027.1:0-513 GCF_000765945.1 Porphyromonas gulae | reverse complement strand
CGTCCTGCATCGTGCAGGAAGCAAGAATCAGCTGACAATCGCGTCCTGCATCATGCAGGGAGCAAGAATCAGCTGACAATCGCGTCCTGCATCGTGCAAGAAGCAAGAAACAGCCGACAATCATTCCTTATTTCTCGCCTATCGGCACAAGCATTGATTTGACGAGGAAAGGAGTACTTCTCTAATGGAAACTTGATGAAATTTCTGTTTGCTTGCTGTGTCCATATACCGAAGGTTTGACCTTTCCCGAAGACACTAAGAATCAGCTCTGCAGCAAAAGAGCTCAATGAAACTCCCATGCAACAATCTCCTTTTGGGAACATCCCATCCTGAAACTATCAACTAAGTGGAATATGCAATTGACTTTTTAGCAGGGCAACCGCATCAAAATGTAAGCACCTGATTATCAGTCATATTTTGAAGTGCACCCAAAAAGTTAGACATAAAACTTTTTGGGTGTAATTTATTTATGAAGTATAGTTTTGCAGAGAAGTTCAATGTCATAAGTGAAAT
>NZ_JRAT01000026.1:0-66078 GCF_000765945.1 Porphyromonas gulae | reverse complement strand
AGACTGAAAAAATTATCCTTGACGATAATTCGATTTATCAGGTAGTACACCTCGGTTTCTTTTTCCCTCTCGGTCTTTTCTTTCTCTTTGACAGAGTAGATTTCCTTAAGAAGTCGAGAGTAAGATTCATCATATCCCCTTCGTTTTCAGCCTGCTCTTTAAATATTAAAAGCAGATGCAAAAGAATGAACGAAGCCTTTTCTCTCGCCTCTTTTTCTTGTACTACACTTTTGTTCTTCGTATGAACAATGTCAATGATCGCTGTCTTNGTGGGTGCAAAAGTAAAACCTTTTTCCGAATCAGCAAAATCAATCGGCGTTTTTTCGCCTGACTTTGAATAAAGGAGGCGTTTTGCCGTCCTTCCCGTTAAAGAGCCCCCCGACCCGCTTGTCGGAAAAACCCCTTCATCCTCGGTAAATCGGTCATGGATCGCTTTTGCGGTCACAAAAGTACTCCTTTTTTCTTTACAGCCAAATCTTTCAAAGAGTTTTTTCCTCAAAAATACCCACAAAACATGCGGAAAAGGAAAGACATCACCCATGAGAAAAACCGAAAATACAGGCATATATAATACGGTTCGCGCGCGCAAGAGAAACAAAAAAGAGCGCAAAAGAAACAGAATGAGAAGAGAAAAAAATTTTTCTACAAATAAAAAAATAGGACCGATAGAGATGATGCTGAGGTACGGAGTGATGTGCGGCAGAAATTTTCTCGTCTGCAAAATTCGTGACATACGACTCGAAAAAACATGGCCTGAGAACTTTTTCGTTTGGGCGCGGGAAAAGAAAAAAAGTGGAACCAAAACGAAAACTTTCCCACTCCGGAAATTCAGAATTTACGAACCGCAATCAATCGGATTGTGGTTCGACTTTTGCAAATCGGACATTCGATCGGTATTCACAAAGACTGCGAAATCCGAATGACATGGTATGAGATTAATGGGATAAGACGGGCGTGAAGCGCATTTTTTCAGTGTTTTTGCACGTTTTTCACGGCAGAATTATTTCGTCGTGTAGGAAAAAGGATGTAATATTGTGAGCCCGCAAAAAGAGAGAAATCCATCAGACTGCAATATCCGCCTCTCTTTCTTTGCCGAAAAGGGTTCAAGCCTGATTTCTTAAAGCATTACATAATGATAACTCCTCAACTAATCGAACCGCGTACTATTGCGGTGATCGGTGCGTCGCAAGATGTGACAAAACCCGGTGGAAAAGTATTACAAAACATTCTGAACGGCTCATTTCAGGGTCGTGTATTGGGTGTAAACCCGAAAGTATCTAACGTACAGGGAGTGGAATGTGTGCCCGACGTGAAAGATCTGCCCCAAGTAGATTTGGCTATTTTGGCTATCCCTGCACGTTTCTGCCCACCTACGATCGAGGTGCTGGTGAAAGAAAAAGGAACCAAAGGAATCATCGTATTCTCTGCAGGATTCTCCGAAATGGGTGCGGAAGGCAAGGCTCTCGAGCGACAAATGGCCGAACTGGCCAATGAAGCCGGAGCTACCCTGATCGGCCCCAACTGCGTTGGCGTAATGAATCCGTTGCACCAATCGGTATTTACCACTCCGGTGCCGGTACTTACTCCTAAGGGATGCGACTTTATCTCCGGTTCGGGGGCAACTGCCGTATTTATCATGGAGTCGGCTCTGAGTAAGGGGCTTTCTTTCTCATCGGTATATTCGGTCGGCAACGCTGCTCAAACGGGTGTGGAAGATGTACTCGAACATCTGGACGAGACATTCGATACTGCCACTTCATCTCATACGCTGCTCCTATATATAGAGACCATCTCCAAGCCGAAACGCTTCCTGAAACATGCCAGATCATTGGTGCAGAAAGGCTGTCGCATTGCTGCCATCAAATCAGGAACGTCTTCGGACGGGGGACGTGCCGCCGCTTCACACACAGGTGCCATGCTCAACTCCGACGTGGCTGTGGATGCCCTCTTCCGCAAAGCCGGTGTAGTACGCTGCTACAGCCGTGAAGAGCTGGCTACGGTGGGTGCCGTACTCCAACATCCGGTACTCACCGGCAAGAATATGGCAGTGATCACACATGCAGGCGGTCCGGCCGTTATGCTGACGGATGCTCTCTCCAATGGAGGTATGTCCGTCCCCCCCATTCCCGAAGAGAAAACTCGCACATTGCTATCGGAGCTGTTCGACGGTTCTTCCGTGGCCAACCCGATCGACATTCTCGCTACGGGAACGGCAGAGCAGTTGTCGAAAGTGATCGATACTTGCGAGAAGGATCTGGATACGATAGACGGTATGGTCGTGATCTTCGGTAGTCCCGGACTATTCGATGTGAGCGATGCTTACGATGTAATACGCGAACAGCAGAAAAAATGCAAGAAGCCGATCTATGCCGTATTGCCTTCCGTGATCAACGCGAAGGAAGGAATGGAGCGTTTCATTGCTCAGGGAGGCATCCTCTTTGAAGAGGAAGTGGCTTTGGCACGTGCCATCTGCAAAGTCTACCAAACACCCACGCCCGAAATGACTGAAGAGAGCGAACTGCCCAAAGCAGCGGAAATCCGCCATCTGCTCGCCGGCAAAAGCGGTATGCTCGGAACCGGCGATATGCTCCGGCTGTTGGATTTGACCGGTATCACTCGCCCCCAAGAGCGTCTGGTGACAACAGAGGCAGAAGCTCTGGACGCAGCACGTAGCATCGGTTTCCCACTGGCTATGAAGGTAATGGGACTGGCACACAAATCCGATGCCGGAGGTGTAATCCTGAACGTTTCGACCGAAGAAGGCGTAAAAGAGAGCTTCGGCAAGCTGATGCAAATCAAGGGTGCCGAGGGGGTACAGGTGTCACAGATGGAGAGCGGCGTGGAAGTCTTCATCGGAGTGAAGAAAGAGGGCGAATTCGGCCATCTGATTACCTGCGGTCTCGGTGGTATATTCGTGGAAGTGATGAAAGATATTCGTTGTGCTTTGGCTCCTCTCAGCAAAAACGAAGCTCTGGAAATGATCCGTTCGCTCAAGTCCTATCCGATCATTCGCGGTATTCGTGGTAAACAGGGTATCAACGACGAAGTAATCGCCGATACGCTCTGCAAAATCTCCCGTTTGCTGGCTGCAGTACCCGAGATTGAGGAGATGGACATCAATCCACTGATGGGACGTGGAGAAAGACTCTCGGCCGTAGACGTGGTAGTTCGTCTGAGCGATGCGAAGTAAGAGATAAAAGAATTTCAAGAACACAGTAAAAAATACCAAGAGATGAATTTTCCAATCGATGAAAAACTGATTCGTGAAAAGCAAGACGAACTGCACATCAAAGACCTCGGCATGGCTTCGATCCGAGACCTGGTCGCTTTGGTGACCAATCTGGAAAAGGCTACCGGCGCCAAATTCTGCCGAATGGAAATGGGTGTACCCGGACTGCCTGCACCTCAGATAGGCATAGAAACGGAGATACAAAAGCTACGCGAAGGTGTGGCATCCATTTATCCCAACCTGGATGGTCTGCCCGAGCTCAAGCAGGAGGCATCGCGCTTTGCAAAACTCTTTGTCAATATCGACATACCGGCACGTGCCTGCGTGCCTACGGTAGGCTCGATGCAGGGTTGCTTCGTATCTTTCCTTGTGGCCAATCGCACGTACAAAAACCGTGAATACGGTACGCTCTTTATCGACCCCGGGTTCAATCTGAACAAGCTGCAGTGTCGCATCCTCGGTCAGAAGTTCGAAAGCTTCGACCTCTTCGAATACCGTGGAGAAAAGTTGCGTGAGAAGCTCGAAAGCTATCTGCAGACGGGACAGTTCTGCTCCATCATCTACTCCAACCCGAACAATCCCACTTGGCAGTGCATGACGGACGAAGAGCTGCGCATCATCGGTGAGCTGGCGACCAAATACGATGTCATCGTCATAGAAGACTTGGCATACTTCGGCATGGACTTCCGTAAGGACTATTCCCGTCCGGGCGAGCCGCTCTATCAGCCTTCGGTAGCCAACTACACGGACAATTATATACTGGCTCTCTCCAGTTCCAAAGCATTCAGCTATGCCGGTCAGCGCATCGGAGTACTCATGATATCGGGCAAGCTCTACGAGCGTGAATATCCGGATTTGGAAGAATCGTTCGGCCGTCTGCGGTTCGGCGAGGCATTGTCGTCATCGGCTCTGTATGCTCTGTCTTCGGGAGCCACTCACTCTGCTCAATGGGGTATGGCAGCCATGCTCAAAGCCTGCAACGATGGAGAATATAACTTCCGCGACTCTGTAATCGAATATGGCCGGAAGGCTCAGATCATGAAGAAAATGTTCCTTGACAACGGCTTCAATATCGTCTATGACAAGGACGGCGATGAACCGCTGGCAGATGGGTTCTACTTCACGGTCGGTTATAAGGGTATGGATAGCAGCAAGCTGATCGAGAAGTTTGTACGCTATGGCATGTGTGCCATCACGCTAAAAACGACAGGCAGCAAGCGCAACGAAGCTATGCGTATCTGTACGTCGCTCCTACCCGAAAGCCAATTCCCTGACCTGGAGAAGCGACTCCAAATGCTCAATGCTGAAGGATAAAGGCATTTAGGACACTATTACCTTCCGTCCTTTCATAAAATTGCCCGACTCTCCCTTTTCGGAGAGTCGGGCAAATTGTATGTTTTGAGAGAGACTGTGCGGTGAGCTTCTCCGCTGACAGAGAAACAGGGATACTGTCCTCAAAAAGTGTACAAGCTCCGATATATTTGGAGGAAAAGTGCTCATTGCGGTTTTTCATAACTTTGCGTTATCTCTGAAAGGAATACACAGAATGATTTTGTACAATATAACATGGGTAACGGAGGCTGCCGTAGAGGAGTCATTGATCGACTATCTTCGCTCGACTTTCATCCCATCGGTCATTGCTGACGGATCTATGCACTCCCCTGCCCTACACCGCATCGAAAAGGAAGCACAGGAAGAAGAAGGCGTATCACTGGCACTCCATTTCCTCGCCGACCAACCGACTAATATAGACGTATATTGGTGTGGTACGGGAGCGAAACATATAGCTACCCTCATCCAAAAGTTCGGCAACAAGGTCATGGGCTTTACCACCACGATGAGGAGAATAGAATTGTAAGCAAAAGATGAGTCCGAAGGAACGCATTATCATGGGAGTAGACCCCGGCACAATACTGATGGGCTATGGGATGCTTCACGTCGTGGGAAATACTCCCCGACTCATGGCTATGGGGGTAATACGTCTGGAGAAATTCGACAATCACTATATCCGTCTGAAACGCATATTCGACAGGATTACAGGCCTGATCGATGAGTTCCTGCCGGATGAAATGGCTATCGAAGCACCTTTCTTCGGGAAGAATGTACAGAGTATGCTCAAGTTAGGGCGGGCTCAGGGTGTCGCTATGGCAGCAGCCTTGGCTCGCGACATTCCCATTACGGAATATGCTCCTATGCGCATCAAGCAAGCAATTACGGGTAATGGCAATGCGAGCAAAGAGCAGGTAGCCGGCATGCTCCAAGGCTATTTACGAATACCTGACGAACAGATGTTACCGGAAATGGATGCCACGGACGGACTGGCAGCTGCCGTCTGCCACTTCTTTCAGACGTCGGGGCCTATGGCTCGTTCGGGCGGATCAGCAGTCAAGAATTGGAAAGACTTCGTCAATCAGAATCCGGATAAGGTACGCCGGTAATCGGAGTGTGTCTTTCTTCGCAACACACTCTTTCAACAGCAAAAGAATTTGATTTTTCGGTAGAGGGATACTTACCGGCGAAATTTGGGCAGAAGGGACTGGGCGACTCGGCGTGTGCTACTGTCCGTCTCGATGAAAGTGGGCAAAGATACTTCTCGATACAATTCGTGCTTTTCCATCACTTCATACAACAGACGACTCATATCCGTAAAAGAAATCTCATCGCGCAGGAAAGCAGCCACGGCAATCTCATTGGCAGCATTGAGCGCACAAGGAGCATTCCCACCCAAACGAATCGCGTCGAAAGCGTAAGAGAGGTTGGGGAATCGTTCGAGATCAGGGCGTTCGAAGGTCAGGGGTGCAGCTGTGAAATCCACCCGTGGATAATCGTTCGGGATGCGGTGGGTAATGCCAAGGGCATAACTGATAGGCAAACGCATATCGGGAATACCGAGTTGAGCCTTGACCGAACCATCGCGAAACTGCACCATGGAGTGTATTATGCTTTGTGGATGTACGAGTATTTCGATCTCGTCGGGTTGCATCTCGAACAACCATTTGGCTTCGATCATCTCAAATCCCTTGTTCATGAGCGAAGCAGAATCGATAGTCACCTTTGCCCCCATATTCCAATTAGGATGGCGGAGAGCCTGTTCACGGGTGACATGCTGCAATTCCTCCGCCGTCAGGTGCAAAAAAGGACCTCCCGAAGCTGTCAGAAGGATCTTCTCCGGCCGCTGTCTCTCGCCTAAAAGTGTTTGGAAAATAGCCGAATGCTCCGAATCCACGGGAAGGATAGGCACCTGATTCTCCTGGGCCAGTCGCATGATGAGTTCGCCTGCCACAACGAGAGTTTCTTTGTTTGCAAGTGCTATCATCTTCCGGGCTTCGATGGCCTTGATCGTAGGCAACAGCCCCGAATAGCCCACCATACCCGTCACAACCATATCGATGTCCGGAGCTGTCACAGCATCGGCAATAGCTTCCGCTCCACACCATACTTTGATAGGCAAGTCGGCTAAAGCCTCTTGTACGAGATGGTATTTTTGGTCATTGGCTATTACGACTATTTCCGGCCGGAATTCGCGTGCCTGTCGGATCAGAAGGTCTACATTATTGTTTGCCGTGAGGAGATAGACATCGAAGAGATCCGGATTCAGACGGATAATATCGAGCGTCTGCGTACCGATGGATCCGGTCGAACCAAGAATGGCTATATTTTTTTTCATAAATCCAGTAGCCCGTCGGGAATAATCATCGTTAGTTTCCGATTTGGCACATCCATCTCTTCTACCAAATCCTCAGCTACGGGTAAAAGGATTTCTTTGCCTTCGGGTGTCGTTATAGACAAAAGGACATTGAATGTACTCTCGTCCACATCATCGATCATCCCCACCGAACGACCTTCTCGGTCGAATACCGTAAAGCCGATAAAATGCTCCCAGGTAAATTCGATAGAATCGGTGTCAAAATATCGCCGTTCCATAAAGAGAGACACACCGGTATATCGCTCTATCTCCTCCTTGCTTTCAATACCGGCAAAGCGGAGCAAAGTAATATCATCGGTTTTCTCACGGTAGCCGATAAGACGGAACGGAACCGGCAGTGCATCCAGCTCGAAAAAGAGAAACAACCGCTCTTCTTCCTCAAAGAGCGTACTCAAATCGGCTGTCAGACGAGCATTGCACTCTCCCTGAACACCATGCGACTTACCCAACACACCAATATGCTCCAATGAATCCAAATCGATCATACAGCATCAAAGGCGAGAGATACGTGCGCCGATAGCATTGAGGCGAGTATCTATGGATTGGTAACCCCTATCGATCTGTTCTACGTTGTGGATGATACTTGTTCCTTCTGCACTCATGGCTGCAATAAGGAGGGCTATACCGGCACGAATATCGGGCGAGACCATAGTTGCAGCTCGCAAGGGAACACGTTTGTCCAAACCGATGATCGTAGCACGATGAGGGTCGCAAAGGATAATCTGTGCTCCCATATCGATTAGCTTATCAACAAAGAAGAGACGGCTTTCAAACATCTTCTGGTGAATCAGCACACTGCCTTTCGCCTGAGTTGCCACCACGAGAAAGACACTGAGCAAGTCCGGAGTAAGACCCGGCCAAGGAGCATCTGCAATGGTCATGATGGATCCGTCCATAAACGTCTCTATCTCATAATGTTCCTGCCGAGGAATAAACAGATCATCGCCTCGTTGCTCCACTGCAATTCCCAAGCGGCGGAATGATGCAGGAATGATACCCAGATCAGGCACGCTGACATCCTTGATCAAAAGCTCGGAAGCCGTCATGGCAGCCATTCCGATGAAGCTACCCACTTCGATCATATCGGGCAGCATCTTATGCTCACAGCCATGCAAGCTCTGTACTCCTTCGATACGAAGCAGATTGGAGCCGACACCCTCGATATGCGCCCCCATACTAAGCAGCATCTTGCAAAGTTGCTGCAGATACGGCTCACAGGCAGCATTATAAATAGTGGTAATACCATCAGCAAGGACAGCAGCCATTAGGATATTGGCAGTACCCGTCACAGAAGCTTCGTCCAGCAGCATATATGTACCGGCAAGCCGGCTTGCAGTCAATTCATAGGCCTGCATATCGGAATGGTAGTCACATGTGGCACCTAACGCCTGAATACCTACAAGATGAGTATCTAACCTGCGGCGGCCGATCTTATCGCCTCCCGGTTTTGGAAAAATAGCGTAACCGAAGCGACCAATCAGTGGCCCCACGAGCAGCACCGAACCGCGGAGAGCACGGCTTTTCTCAAGAAACTGCTCGCTTTTGATATAGTCGAGATTCACATTATCGGCTTGGAAAATACAGGTATCACGGGTGGGTCTTTTTACCTTGACCCCCATGTTTCGAAGCAGGTCGATCAGGTTGTTCACATCCAATATATCGGGGATGTTACGCACCACAATCTCCTGATCGGTCAATAGCGTAGCTGAGATGATCTGCAAAGCTTCGTTTTTTGCACCCTGGACAAGAATCTCACCCTTGAGACTGTTGCCCCCTTCTATTACGTAAGAAGCCATAGCGATAATGCGTTTTTAAGTTGTCCGTATAATTTATTTCCGCCGGAATACCTTGTTCCGTTTGGCGTTGTTATTGTCCTTCCGATCCGAAGCATTCGGTATTGTCAGACGACAATTCTCCTCCGTCAGCTCTATGCGTCCTTCGGAAAGTTCGTACAAATCCTTGAATATCTTGTAGTCATCCACCGTATCTTTGTTCCACGTCAGATACGAACGCTTCATCTGGTTGGCGATGAGCAACTCCAGTGCATGACGCTCTTCTCCCTGCTCCATGGCACAAGCCTTGAGGATCATTTCCTGTATGAGATGGCCGTAGTGCCGATATACGATGTCGTTGGCTGAGTAGCTTACGGCTTTGGGCCTCCGTTCGAGCATTTCCGGACTGATGATTTCCATCGGATAATCGATATCCAACTTGAATCCGGACATGATGGCTAGATGATCCCAAAGAATATGTTTGGTCTCACCGTTTTCCCGCCGTTCAGGAAACATGTTTCCCATAATTGTAATGATCGTCTGTGCACAGCGATTCCGTTCGTCACGATCGTCGATCGTCATGCAATAGTTTACCATGTTTTGGATATTCCGTCCATATTCCGGAATAGCCAATGGTTCCATTTTACTATTATAATTCATCCTCTGATGTTTGTAATTCCTAACACTCTTTCAGCCGCTTTGCCATAGCCGCCGATTCTATTTCATAGCCAGGCTTGTTCAGTAGAGCAAACATATTGTTCTTATAACCTTCGACCCCCGGCTGATCGAAAGGATTCACCCCCAGCATATAGCCACTGACGCCTACAGCTTTTTCGAAGAAATAGAACAACTGCCCTATGTAATAAGCATCTAATCGCGGCAAAACGATGCGTATATTAGGGACTCCCCCGTCCACATGAGCCAGTCGGGTACCCAATTCAGCCATCTTATTTACTTCGTCTATACGCTTTCCGGCCAAAAAGTTAAGTCCGTCCAAATCCGCCGAGTCGGAAGGGATCATCAAGCATGTATCTTGATTTTCCACGGAAATCACTGTCTCGAATATCGTACGTTCGCCCTCCTGCATCCATTGTCCCATGGAATGGAGGTCGGTAGTCAGATCCACAGTTGCCGTGAAGATCCCCCTACCCTCTTTGCCCTCGCTCTCACCGAAAAGCTGCTTCCACCACTCTCCGATATAGTGCATTTTGGGATGGAAATTGGCCAATATCTCTATCTTCTTTCCTTCGGCATACAAAGCATTGCGAGCTGCTGCGTATTGTAAAGCCGGATTATCCGAAAAAGGAATGTCTGAAGCCGTCATGGCTTCCATATCGGCTGCACCTTGTACCAATCGACGGATATCGAAGCCGGCTACAGCCACGGGGAGCAATCCCACAGGAGTAAGAACGGAGAAACGTCCTCCCACATTGTCGGGTATAGCGAAAGAGCGATAGCCCTCTTCATCAGCCATACGCCTCAGTGCTCCTTTGGTCGAATCGGTAACGGCCACGATCCTCTCCCGAGCATCTTGGGATCCAACCTGGAACTCCAGCAAACCTTTCAACAGACGAAAAGCAATAGCCGGTTCGGTAGTCGTTCCACTTTTGGAAATATAAATGATACCGAATCTCTTATCACGTAGGAAATGCAGCAACCCAGAAAGATAATCTTCACCGATATTATTACCGGCATAGAGCACCACAGGGTTCTCCCTGTCCGAGCGATATGCTTCAAAACTGTTTTGCAATGCTTCGATCACAGCCCTTGCTCCGAGGTAACTGCCCCCGATACCCACGTTTACTACATAGTCGCAACGTTCTCTGAGGATAGCAGCTGCAGTCTCTACCGCATTCAACTCCTCTTCCGTGATGGAAGATGGTAAATGAACCCAACCGAGGAAATCATTTCCGCGGCCGGTACCCTTATCCAACATGGCATTGAACATCTCAGCTTCTTCTGCATAAGGCGTAACAGAAAAACCTGTTTTAGACAGATCCAATCGGATTCTTTCCATTAGCGTATTCGGTATTTAATGTGCAACGAAATTATTTGAAATGTGCCGTCAGAGCAGTAATGGCCTCGGCAGCATCTCGCTTCTCGTACAATACCTCGTACACCGTATCCATGATCGGCATATTGACCTGATAGCGTTTGTTTACCTCCCTTACACACTTGGCCCCATAGTAGCCCTCTGCTATCATCTCCATCTCCATCTGAGCGGATTTGACACTGTATCCCTTTCCTATCATGTTGCCGAAAGTACGATTGCGACTGTAGTTCGAATAAGCTGTCACAAGGAGGTCGCCCAAATATACCGAATCCGTGATCTCTCTTTCCAAGAGGTGGACGGTATTGACGAAACTATTCATTTCAGCAATGGCATTCGACATCAGGACAGACTGAAAGTTGTCGCCATACTGCAGACCGTTGCATATTCCGGCGGCAATGGCATAGACATTCTTCAGTACCGAGGCATATTCGATGCCTACTACATCCTGACTGGTCGTACAGCTCACATAATCGTTGCGTAGTACGTTTGCCATGGCTTTTGCCTTATTTATGTCGAAGCAGCCTACCGTCAGATATGATCTGCGCTCTCTGGCCACCTCCTCTGCATGGCAAGGGCCGGAGACTACACCTATCAGTTCGTTGGGGACATCGCAGAAATCGTGCAGATATTCCGATACCAAGACATTCTCATCCGGTACGATCCCCTTGATAGCATTGATAATCAGCTTGTCGCGCATGCTGGACGATCGAACGCGCTTCAGATAGGATTTGATGAAAGGCGAGGGAGTGACAAGAACCACCACATCGCTGGCTCTAAAAAAACTGTTAAGATCCGAATCGGTAAAAAATGAGATTTTCCGAGGATCGAATACGGCATCGCGCAGATAGTTCGGATTGCGCCCCGTACGCTTAATGCCCTGCGCCTGCTCCTCGCGGCGCATAAACCAATTGATGGATGGTTGAGAGGTCAATATGATTTTGGCCAGAGCCGTAGCCCAACTGCCACTACCCAATATTCCTATTCTCCCGATTCCCCCCATGATACTTTAATTATCCAGATAAAAAAGAATAGCCGCACGGAAGAGCAAGAGCCTTCCTATTCGCACCGCTATCCTTGTACAATCGTTACTCATACGGGGCTTCCTGCCAAGCCGAAACGGTTTCCAGATTCAAACCGGCAAGCCCCATCTTATATTTCTTATTGATGTCCATCAGCTGCTGCATCACCTTGCCCGGTTTATCCTCTCGCATCGACTGTACGGTAAGATAGCCGGCTTTATGCAATACAGGTACCCACTCTTCGGGAACGCCACAAACGGCGAACTTCTCTTTCGTATCCCGTGGAGCCACCTTCTCAGGCTTCATCTGTGGGAAAAGGAGTACCTCCTGAATACTCTCCTGCCCTGTCAATAGCATGACCAAACGGTCCATACCGATACCCATACCGCTGGTCGGCGGCATACCGTATTCAAGGGCACGGATGAAATCGTTGTCGATATACATGGCCTCGTCATCGCCTTTCTCGGATAGTTTGAGTTGTTCTTCGAAACGTTCTCGCTGGTCAATCGGGTCGTTCAGCTCCGAGTAGGCGTTGGCCAACTCCTTGCCATTGACCATCAGCTCGAATCGCTCTGTTAGCTCCGGATTGGTGCGGTGTTCCTTTGTCAGAGGCGACATTTCCTTCGGATAGTCTGTGATGAAAGTAGGCTGGATATAGTTCTTCTCGCACTTATCGCCGAAGATCTCATCGATGAGCTTGCCTTTGCCCATCGTCTCGTTGTGCTCTACGCCCAGCTTGTCGCATACCTGACGCAACTCGGCCTCGTTCATTCCACTGATGTCGATACCCGTATGCTCATGGATGGCTTCGATCATGGTCACTCGCTTGTAGGGAGCCTTAAAGTCAATCAATTTCTCGCCCACCTTCACCTGAGTAGTACCCAGCACATCCATACAGATGCGTTCGAGCATCTGCTCCGTAAAGTTCATCATCCAGTTGTAATCCTTATAGGCCACATAGATCTCCATGGCCGTGAATTCAGGATTATGCGTGCGGTCCATCCCCTCATTTCGGAAATTGCGACTGAATTCATACACACCATCGAAACCGCCCACGATCAGACGCTTCAGATACAACTCGTTGGCGATTCTCAGATAGAGCGGAATGTCCAGAGCATTATGATGCGTGATAAAAGGACGTGCAGCTGCACCTCCCGGGATCGACTGGAGTACGGGTGTATCCACTTCGATGTATCCGCGCTCGTTGAAGAAGCTGCGCATCGAATTGAATACCATCGTACGCTTGAGGAAAATGTCTTTGACATGACTATTGACGACCAAATCTACGTATCGCTGACGATAGCGTTGCTCCGGATCCGTGAAGCCATCGAAGACCTCCCCATCTTTTTCTTTTACCACAGGAAGAGGGCGGATAGCTTTCGACAAGAAAGTCATCTCCTGCACATGCACCGATATTTCTCCCATCTGAGTGCGGAATACATACCCTTTCACTCCGATGAAATCACCTATATCCGTACACTTCTTGACCACCGTATTGTAGAACTCCTTGTCCTCACCCGGACAAATATCGTCCCGAGTAATATAGATCTGGATACGTCCCTCCGCATCTTGCAGCTCCATGAATGTAGCTTTCCCCATGATACGGCGGCTCATAATACGTCCGGCAATGCTTACCTGACGTTTGGCGGCATTCTCATCGTCATTGAAATTCCTTTTGATCTCGGCAGAATAGGCATTGACGGTATATTCCGCTGCAGGATATGGATCGATCCCAAAATTACGCAGTTGCTCTAAGCTGTTACGGCGTACGACTTCTTGTTCCGAAAGTTCGAGTATGTTCATGCAAAACTTCTAATTTATATTCCCCCTGCAGCAACTCGCCTGCTCTGCATACCGAAACGATCGGAGCCATTCGTCCGAGGGGGAAAAACCTTGGTTCACAAAGGTAACTTATTTCTATCAGATACGTTCCAGAACCAAATCGATAAGGCCCTCTATACTTCCCTGATAGGAGGTATTCATCTTTTCGGATTTCCTACCTGCGATGATACAACAGACGGTGACGGCCTCGTGCCCCATCAGGGCAGCCAGACCGGCCAAAGAGGAGCTTTCCATTTCATAGTTCGTAATACGGCTACCATTGAAGTCGAAAGCCTGTATCTTCCTATTCAGATCCTCGTCTTTGAGAGGTAAGCGCAGGCGACGCCCCTGCGGTCCGTAGAAGCCATTGGCTGCAATAGTCACGCCTCGCAGGATGTCCTCTCCACATATTCGATCCGTCAGCATCTTGTCAGCCGGTATCACGTAGGGTTTCAGCCCTTCGATTTTCCACTCCAGTTGGTCCTGAAGTGCTGCTTCGAAAGCTGCATCCCGTATCTTCTCCGTATCGCTATAGAAATACATGACTCCATCGAAGCCGATGCTTCGCTCCGCAGCCACATAAGATCCTATGGGCGTATTGTCCTGCAATCCGCCCGAAGTCCCCACCCTTACGAGTGTGAGTTTGCGCAGCCGATCCTTCACCTGACGGGTATCGAAGTCTATATTGGCCAGAGCATCCAGCTCATTCAAGACTATATCTATATTATCAGAGCCGATGCCGTGGCTCTGCACCGTGATACGCTTGTCGCCATACCACCCCGTGACGGTGTGGAACTCCCTACTGGATACATTGCATTCGATACGATCGAAACGAGAGGCGACCGTATCCACACGAGCAGGATCACCTACCAATATGACCTTATCGGCCAATTGTTCGGGGCGAATATGCAGATGAAAGACCGAACCGTCCGCATTGATGATCAGCTCGGAGGGGGGAATCGTTCTTTTAGTTTCCATAAGTTCGTTAATGTTTTAAGAGGTGAGACACGTAAGATCACTCTCGAAAAGACCGGCGTGGTTGGCCTAAAAGCTATGTCCGGCTTGCAACTCTATGTTTCTGACTTCCTTTTCCATTCGGCCGACTTCCTCTTCCAGCGGAGGAATGGCATTTTCGAGACGAAGAATCTCCTGCTTCATGCCGTTTCGCTCCGAAGCCGATGCTCTTCCATACAGGAGTCGCAACTCTTCCAGACGGGTGGCCGCCTGTTCCAATTTTCTTTTCCGAGCCATCGCATCCTGATAGAGCGACTTGGCTTCGCTGCTTCGGAAGTCGCTCCAACGTGTATAGATACGCATCCCCTGCATAGGGAGATAAATCTGTCGTTCGGAAGCCTTCTTCTCTGCATCGGTGCGGCTGTCCCGAGCCGATGCGATCAGACGACTGTAGTCTCGCTCAGGGTCTTGCGTTGCTTTTATGCTCTTGAGGGAGGCGTACGCCCTTTTGACGGCCATATCGTCGGTAGCCACAGGACGTCCCTCTTCATTGACAACGAAGGTATAGACAGTGACAACATCCGCGGGACAAAAACGGTCACTGGCAAAGAAGCCGATCCCACGCAATTCATCGTACACCAGCAGATAATCGTTGTAAGGGGAATTGAAAGGCATACCGAGCAAAGTAGGCTCCAGAAAAACGCCATCTTCCAAATCGCGACGGGTCATATACAGATCATATCCGCCTATTCCATCGGGTCGATCACTGGCAAAAAGAAGGGTAAAACCATCCGCCCGTAACGAAGGGAAGTTTTCATTGAATCGGGAATTGAGTTTTTCGAGGGGTATCGCATTGCCCCATTTGCCACCGATCCGGTGGGCTTCATGCAGACTGTAAACTCCATCCTCTCCTTTCTCCGTCATGATGGCATGGTCGCCACGTCCATTGACAAAGGAAGTCGCCTCCCCTCGGTTTCCTTTCATCCATTCGAGCCGACCGTTATCGGCTATGAGATTGTAGGCCGACAGAAGATCGGCTTTATTCGTCCGTACGCTGTCTATCACCTCCACCCATTCGGCTCTGTCCAGCAAGCGCACAGCTCGTCGCATACGGTCTATTCGGGCATCTACGGAGACTGTTTCCTGTTTTTTCTTCACAAGAGCAGCCTTCTGTTTTTCCAGTGCAGCAAGAGCTTCGGAGAAGAAATACTCCTTGGCATAAGCATCCGCCAACATCTCATAGGCATCGCTCCGCCGGCTTACGGCCACACGAAGGGGAGCAATAGCTTCCTCGTAGCGTTCTGCCTTGTACAGGAGGAGTCCCAGCATATAGTTATTATCGGCATGCTTGGGATTTTTGGCCACCAACTGTTGGGCTATGGGCAAAGCCTTGTCATAACGTCCGCTATCGATCAGGAGACGAAGTTCCGAAACGCTTTGGGCGGAGAGCTGCTTGCCTCCGATAATGGAAATCAAAGCAAAGAGAGAGAGAATTATGGAACGACACATCATTTATTGTACTTAAAGAATCTTTGCTATCGTTTCATTTGCAATGCAAAAGGATATCCTTCATGAGACAAAAGATTGCCGAGCACGCATGCCGAACACTATCGACGTTGCAACACGATACTATACAAAGATAGTGTTTATTGCCCACATGCAGAATCCGATCGTTCCCAGGCCCAGGGTTATCGCATTTGGATTTATCGAATATCCTTGAAAGAATATTCAAACACCTGAAAATCAATGATGTTTTTCTTTGTTCATGTAGCTTGCATTTTGTATATTTATATCTGATTTCAAGCGACTTAACTAACATTTTGGCTGCAATGATTTATGGAAAATATCTTTCAATTCCTTTCAACTGTTCCGGATCGAGACCTTTGCACGGCAATTAGTCTGTATTTTGTTTATTAATTCATTGTTTAATAGGAAGTTATTTATTATATTTGAGTATTAAAAACAGTATAATATCCTTCCCATGGCATACCAATCCAAGAACACCGATGAGCATGTAACATTTGCAGACGCACTCCTTTCAAAGCGTTATCGCAAAGCACAAAACGACTTCCTCAATCAGATTGACAGGCTTATTGATTGGCGTCCGATTCGGACGCTGATCAACAAGAAATACACGAAGCGACAAAATGCCATCGATGCTCCTGCCTATGATGTGATTCTCTTATTCAAGATGTTGCTCCTGGAGATATGGTATAACCTCAGTGATTGTGCTCTGCAGGAGCGTATCAATGATTCAATCACTTTTTCCCGATTGTTGGGGTTGAAAATGGAAGAGGTTTCTCCCGACCACAGCACCATCAGTCGATTTCGTTCGGCACTGACCGAACTAGGCCTGATGGACAAACTATTGGTGCAGTTTAATAAGCAACTTTCCCTCCATCACATTTCGGTAAGGGAAGGGGTACTTGCCGATGCAAGCCTTGTGGAGACGCCATATAAACCCCAGCGCAAAATCTCACCCTGCTGGGATTTTTTGCTACTTTTGTAGAGCGATAAGGTGCTCTCGGCAGTTTAGATGGCAGTATATCAGGGAGAGCTTGTCTATCGAACAGAACAGCTTTACGAACGTTTACTAACTACTTAATAGCAACAGATATGATGCACGCTGACTTCTCTCTTTCTATACCGTCATTAGGCGGATTACGTCCGGCTTATACAAGTATATACTACCCCGACATGAGGACAGAGGAGATTTTATTCCATGAGGAATAAGCAAGAATAGGCATTCGATAGCTTCTATAACATATAAGGCACCCACCCGATTTATGAGAGAATCAGGTGGGTGCCTCTGTTTTATCAGCTTACGATATGGCGTTTTGGGGGCTGCGATTTATATACAAATCATTTTCGATTTCTATATATATTGAAAACGATTTATATATAAATGAGAAACGATTTATATATAAATGAGAAACGATTTATATATAACTGGAAAATGGTTTATATATAGATCGTTATTCGATATAACGAGAAAGGTATTTCGATCTGAAAAAGGTGTATTTCCATCTCTTTTGCATCATAATCAGACTTCTTAGAGCCGGCTTATTTGGAATGATTCTAAACTCGTCTTCGCTGTTGAAATCTTTTTTGACACCTATTTTTCGGTCACAATACCGATTATCTTAGTTGCTTTTATCCCTGAAATTCTACACTCTTCTGCCTACATCGGAGCAGAGGTGGAGGCATTTTTCACTTCTGTTTTTCCTGTTCTATTTGGGTTTCGCTCGAATATCTTCGTGCTTTTCCATTGCCGAGGCTATAGCGGATATTCAGCGAGACGATGAAGGAATTCATCCGCCCATCGCCGTAGGTAACCGATCGGTAGCCCTCTATGTCTATTTCCCTGAATGTCCTCTTCGATATCAGATTCGTCGGCAATCCGAACATGAGTGTGGCGGAGCACTTATTGTCGAAAAACATCCTGTTCACCCCACAACCAAGCAGCTCTTCCTGGAAGTATTCTCTCCCCTGCAACAGTGGGAGCCAATCATAACGGAGGTAGTAGTTCGACACGAGATTTATCTTGGCTTTCGGCAGGGCGTAGACGAGCTGGGTATCGAAAGTATAGGTATAGCCGTATCGCTTGTCGTCGGGTGTCTTGTAACGGGTGTACCATTGGTAATTGGCAAGAGCCGTCAGGTTCAGGCCCTCGGCCAAAGTATAATCGCCCTCGATGCTGAAATAAGCATGCCGGTATTTGCTGTTGGTCAGCGTCTCGACGAAGAGACCATCGGGCATACGCTCATAGAAGAGGGTTATATCGTCGTCCGATATTTTGTGCATATAAGTCAGTTTGAACAGCCTGCCGAGCTGTAGCCGGGCTTCGGCATAGTGCATAATCCTGGCCTTCAAATCGGGATTGCCTTGGTGGATCATGTATGGGTCCACCTGCCACTGAGCGGTGGAGAGTTGGTCCAAAGTGGGGTAATCGACCGAGTTGAAATAGTTCAGCCTCAGACCGATGAAGTCGATCGGTTGCCAATAGAGCTTCAGATAAGGGATAAAGGATGAGACAGTACGGTTTTCTCCCCTTTCACTGTTTCTGATAGTCAGCAAGCTGCTGCCTGCCGATAGTTCGAATCTCCTGCCGGAGCTGTACTCGAAACCGGCATTGAACCTGTTGCGCAAGTCTTCGGATTGGAAAGAGAAATCGTGTGCAGTCTTTTCCCGATTGACATAGCGACGCCAAGTAAATGTATTGTCCAAGAGGAGTTTCCATTTGGAAGAGACCCCGTATGCCATATTTATACTCTGTGCGAAATAATCCTTACGACCTCGGTAGGCTTTTTCGGACAAATAATCCTCTCCCAATCGGTAAATCCGTTCTTCATCGACATGATAATGGTTGTACAGCAAATCGGCCGTCAGATTCATTTTTGCGGATATTGTCCCCTCGTAGGAAGCCCTGACGGCACTGCTCTGTGCTTCGTAGCTGTTTCCCGACAGTCGAAACTTCTGTGATGGAGTTCCAGGGATGCCCGTGAATAGGAGATGATCGTCTTGCTCTTTGTACTTATCCAAATCCACTCTTGTTTGGAGCGATACGATATGAAGAGGAGTAAGCCGATAATCAACACCCATATTGATCATTCCGCTGTGCCGCCGACTGCGCATATTGGGATCATAGAGGTCGATATCCGCTGTCTGCTCTGCGTAGAGATCTCCGTATCGCTTTTCAAATGCGGATACATCGTATAGATGTCTGTGGCCATATTCCGCTGAGCCGTACACGTTCCACCGATTCATAGACCAAGTGGCATTGACGGCAACGTTCTCCCGATTGGTATACTTATACCTAAGCGAGGACATAGCCGTAAGGCGTGGTGCTATGTCCCAGCCGACATAGTCCTCGAACAACTCCAGATTGACAATAACGGGATAATCGGCATATTTCCCTGTCGGATAACGGATAATCTCTACCTTCTTGATCCGTTTGGGATTGATGCTCATGGCATATTGAGGCTCCACTTCCTGACCGTTAACGACGACCGGTACGTTGCCTTCATGACCGATTTTGACCGCTTCGGTAATCCAATCGGTACGTATGCCGGGGATTTTATCCAAGAGTCGGGCACTGCTTATCGCACCTTTTCTCAGTGAGTCGGTTATCATGATGGTCTCTTTCGTGGCTCCCGTACGCCTCAAAGCGACAGTGACGGAAACGGTCTCCAAGTTCATGACAGCCTCGTTCATCAGGACTTCGCCCATATCTCCCGTAAGGCCATCAGGATTCTCCAGCACACGATCTTCGTAGCCCACGTAGCTGATATGCAGCCTGATCACATGCTTAGCTTTAATGACGAATCGCCCGTCCTCATCGCTTATAACCCCATCGATCATCGCAGAGTCTTTATTATAAGCTCTTACGCCTGCACTTTGGATCGAAATACGGGTCTTGGCATCCAAAATCACGCCTCTTACCTGCGAATACAGAGATAGAGGGAGCAATGTCAGCAAAAGAGAGAATAGGATTGCTCTCGTCGGCATTATTCGCTTAGAATACATTTTGTTCGGCAGGTGAATTAGTTTTACAGAAAATACGACTACCATAAAATGCGGCAAGAGGAAATTACGGTATTTTCTTACTCCAAAAATACAGACTTCAAGCTAGAATAAGCCCAATAGCAGCAATAAGAGTAAAGTTTTTGAAGAGTTATTTCTTTCTGTCATTGTCCTCATAGAAATAGCTGTCGTATCATTAGCGCAACTTTTTTTCTTGCCGGAAGCAAAAGAAAAACCGCCCACCGAACAGAAAAGGCTGTTCAATGGGCGGCCTATTGAGATTATAGAAACTTGCTTAGGCGAGGAATCCGAGAAGGATACCGGCAGCAACTGCTGAGCCGATCACACCGGCCACATTGGGTCCCATAGCGTGCATCAGCAGGTAGTTCGTCGGATCGGCTTTTAGCCCTTCGACCTGCGAAATACGTGCCGAGTCAGGAACAGCCGAAACTCCCGCATTGCCGATCAACGGATTGAGCTTGTCTCGCAAGAAGAGGTTGAGAATCTTCACGAACAAAACACCGGCCATCGTGGCAATGATGAAAGAGAAAGCACCCAAGATGAAAATCTTGATTGAGTTCCAAGTCAGGAATTGGGTCGCCTGCGTAGAGGCTCCGACCGTAACGCCCAAAAGAATGGTAATAACATCGATCAACGGGCCACGTGCCGTCTCAGCCAAACGCCGAGTAACACCGCTTTCTTTCAACAGATTACCGAAGAACAGCATTCCCAGCAATGGCAAACCTGAAGGTACAAGGAAGGTAGTAAGCAGCAGCCCCACGATCGGAAATATCTGCTTCTCCGTAGTAGATACGGCACGCGGTGGTTTCATCCGAATCATACGCTCCTTCTTCGTGGTCAGAAGGCGCATAATAGGAGGTTGGATGATCGGCACCAAGGCCATATAGGAGTATGCAGAGACTGCGATGGCACCCAGCAGATTCGGTGCCAACTTGGAAGAAAGGAAGATAGCCGTAGGTCCATCTGCCCCTCCGATAATACCGATAGCACCGGCCTGATTGGGTTCGAACCCAAGATACAAAGCCAATATGTAGGCACCGAAGATACCGAACTGCGCTGCCGCACCGATCAGCATCAGCTTCGGATTAGCGATAAGAGCAGAGAAATCGGTCATCGCACCGATACCCAAAAATATGAGTGGTGGATACCATCCCTTAGTCACCCCTTGATAGAGGATATTCAGCACCGATCCTTCTTCGTAAATGCCGATCTGCAGACCGGCATCTTTGAAGGGGATGTTGCCAATGAGGATCCCAAAGCCAATGGGAATGAGCAGCATAGGCTCAAACTCATACCGGATTGCCAAAAAGATGAAAAGCAATCCGACCAGAATCATCACCAAGTGGCCGGGCGTGGCATTGGCGAAGCCTGTGTAAGAAAGGAATACCTCGATATTGTTTGCTAAGAAGCTCCCGAATCCGGTCATATCATTAACCGATTATAACGATATCAGAACCCTCAAGGATGGAGTCGCCTTTGTTTACTTTCACAGCAACGATCTTACCATCGCGATCCGCATTGATATTGTTTTCCATCTTCATGGCTTCGAGAACGGCCACTTTCTGACCGATCTTGACTTCGTCTCCGACCTGAACACAAACATCGAGGATGACACCGGGCAGCGGAGACTTAACGCCTGTGCCCTGTCCTCCGGCTGAAGCGGCAGGCACAACGGGCGCAGCAGCTACAGATGCAGCCGTTACGGTCGGACGTTTGATAGCAGGCTTCGATGCTTTTTTCTTCTCAGTAAGTATTTCCACCTTATAGGGAGTACCGTTAACTTCGATGTCTGCCAATCCATCTTCGATACTATTGATAACAACGCTGTATTCGTTACCGTTGATTTTATATTTATACTCTTTCATTGTTTTGTCATGTTTTTAATGTCGTGATTGAATGAGATTATTTAGGAAGTTGACGAAGCATAAGCGTCTTCAAGCTCCAAGCAGAATGACGATGACGCTTGATGGTGAGTCTCATAGGTTCAGCATCATGAGCCTCATAGGTCTCCTGATAGAGAGCCATCGAGATAGCAGCATAGATGCCGTCCGTGATAGCTCCCCGCTTTGCCTTCCCTGTCTTGGGGGCAGCAGCTTTTGCTTTTTTAGCGGGAGCTGCTTTCTTATCTTTTTCTTTCATTGTCTATCGTGTTTACTTGTGAACATATGCCTTTCAATAGGAGACCTTAGTCCGTAAATCTTAGAACTCCATGGTGAATACTTACGCTCCACCCGTCGGATAGTCAATACGGTATTCTCAACATCATGAACGTCATTCTGCGATTCGCTCAGAGCCATACAGATAGCAGCAGTAACCTCACCGCTAATACCAGTGCGAGTAGCCGAACGCATGCGCAGGCCTGCACCGGCCTCGATAGCTCTACGATTGGATATCCGAATCGAGAGAGAACCGATGAACCAAAAGACAAAGGAAAGCACCAACAGACCGGAGAAGACAACCAACATAGCTGTCAGCGTCATAATACCGCCCTGAGGATCAGATTCCTTCAGGCGATCTATTTTGCTGTTCGAATCCAGAGTTACGTTGTTAGTGCTTGGTGTAACCTTTGGCAATATATCCCAAACAGAAGTATCCCCCATCGCTCCTACCCCATCAACCAAACGCCCGTAGCTTCTATCCACAGGGATGCCGGCAGGAATACGGATGCTGTCGATGATCGTTCGTCCGTCAGCATCCACCAACGCAATGAGGGTGGAGACTTCGGGATCAAGGGTGAAGTTCAGATGGAAAGTTCCTTTGTCAGGATCGTTATCTGCCCAAAAGAGTAGATGCTGATGCGGTTTTATCGCAGTCATAACATCCCCTTTGGGGATCATATACTTCTTCAGCTTGGATAGATCATCGGTCAAATAACAACCTTTGATGTCCACCGTAGCAGCCGAAGAATTGTATATTTCAATCCACGGCTTATGATTGCCATAGCTGTCCTGATAGTTTTGCACATTGAGGGGCATCACTTCATTCAAACGAAGCTGTGATGCCTGCTGGGCAAAGAGCTGTCCGGAGGCTATGACAAACAAAGTCAGAAGGATATGGCTAAACCTGCTAATATTCATGATCGATGCACTAAGCTCCTCTTGTACCAAGGATATTAAAGAGGCACATTGTCGTGTTTCTTAGCCGGAATAGTTTGCTTTTTTGTACGAAGCTGTTCAAGAGCACGAATAATGCGGAAACGAGTATTGCGAGGCTCGATTACATCGTCCATATAGCCATAAGAGGCTGCGTTGTACGGATTGGCGAAAGCCTGACGATATTCTTCTTCCTTTTCCAAAGCTGCTTGCTGCGGATTCTCGGCTGCTGCTACCTCTTTGGCAAAAATTACTTCCACAGCTCCGCTCGGACCCATCACTGCAATCTCGGCAGAAGGCCATGCATAGTTGATGTCACTACGCAGGTGCTTAGAACTCATCACAATATAGGCACCGCCGTATGCCTTGCGCAACGTAACCGTTACCTTGGGCACAGTAGCCTCACCGTAAGCATAGAGCAACTTGGCTCCGTGCGTAATCACACCATTGTACTCCTGACCTGTACCCGGCAAGAATCCCGGCACATCCACCAGAGTAACCAAAGGAATATTGAAAGCATCGCAGAAGCGGACGAAACGAGCAGCCTTGCGTGATGCATTGGAGTCCAGACAGCCGGCCATCACCTGTGGTTGGTTGGCTACGATACCTACGCTCTGGCCATTGAAGCGAGCAAAACCAACAATAATATTCTTGGCATAATCACGATGTACTTCAAGGAATTCGCCGTGGTCTACGATAGATCCGATCACTTCGTACATATCGTAAGGACGGTTAGCCTCGTCGGGGATGATATGATTCAATGAGTCTTCCAAACGATCGATGGGATCATCACACTCCACATAGGGAGCCTCCTCCAGATTGTTTTGGGGCAAGAAACTCAAGAGGTGGCGAATCAGGCGAAGACCATCTTCTTCACTATTAACGGCAAAGTGAGCCACACCACTCTTGGAGGCATGTACGTCTGCTCCTCCGAGCTGTTCCTGCGTTACATCCTCGCCCGTTACAGTCTTTACAACCTTCGGGCCTGTGAGGAACATATAGCTCGTACCACGCGACATGATGGTAAAGTCTGTCAGAGCCGGAGAATACACGGCACCGCCGGCGCATGGGCCGAAAATGGCGGAAATCTGAGGGATCACACCGGAAGCAAGGATATTGTTTTCGAAGATCTCGCCATATCCTTTAAGAGCATTCACACCTTCCTGAATACGTGCACCGCCCGAATCGTTCAGACCAATCACAGGAGCACCCATACGCATAGCCAGCTCCATCACCTTACAGATCTTGGAAGCAAGCATTTCCGAGAGAGCACCACCGAATACGGTGAAGTCCTGTGCGAAAACATATACCAAACGGCCGTCGATCGTACCGCTACCGACTACGACACCATCGCCGAGAAATTGTGTCTTGTCTATTCCGAAGTTGGTACAACGGTGCTTGACGAACATATCCAATTCTTCGAAGCTACCCTCGTCCAACAGCATTGCTATACGTTCACGAGCGGTGTATTTACCTTTTTGGTGCTGGGCTTCAATTCTTTTTTCTCCACCACCAAGGCGAGCTTTTTCACGCAATTGGATCAGCTCTTTTACTCTTTCCAGTTGAAAACTCATATTCTTTTCTAAATAGTTAGGTTTGCTATTTGATGACATACAGGCACACTTGCCGGAAAGCAGTCGCCACTGTCCGGTCCGCCCGTAGGGTCGTTACTGTTATTTATGATCACATACTTCGGTCAGCACACCCATGGTGCTCTTCGGGTGCAAGAAACCGATATTCAAGCCCTCTGCTCCTTTGCGAGCTTTTTCGTCGATCAGCTTAATGCCTTTAGAGGCGGCATCGGCCAATGCTTCGTTGGCATCCTCCACACAAAAAGCAATGTGATGGATACCTTCTCCACGCTTTTCTATGAATTTGGCAATAGGGCTTTCGTCAGAGGTCGGCTCCAACAATTCCAGCTTGGTCTGCCCTACCATCATAAATGCAGTACGCACCTTTTGGTCGGGTACTTCCTCAATGCTGTAACACTTGAGTCCCAATACATTTTCGTAGTATGGGAGGGCTTCTTCGATACTTTTGACCGCAATACCGAGATGTTCGATGTGAGATAGATTCATTGCTCTCTACTTTATTATTGTGTTGACTCTTCTATCATTGTTCGAAGGTCCTAATGCAAAAGCATTTTCGCAAATGTAGAAATTATTCTTGATTGACTGATTAACTATTGACCATATAATACAAGCAAATACACATGATATAATTGCATATTATGGCATGCTCCGAAAAAAGAAAGGTCGTGCTCGGGATTTATACCCTTGCACGACCTCGTTTTATAAAATCAGGAGGAGCGATCAATCGCGATTCTTAGCGACGATGTACTCCCTGTTCAGACGAGCGATGTGGCTAATCGATACGTTCTTCGGGCATTCCATTTCACATGCACGTGTGTTCGTACAGTTCCCGAATCCGAGTTCATCCATCTTAGCCACCATAGCTTTGGCGCGACGAGCAGCCTCGATACGTCCCTGCGGAAGAAGAGCCAACTGACTCACCTTGGCTGATACGAAGAGCATAGCCGAGCCGTTCTTGCATGCTGCCGCACAAGCTCCACAGCCGATACAAGCCGCTGCATCCATAGCCTCATCCGCATTCTTCTTGGAAATGGGGATGGCGTTGGCATCGGGGATACCACCCGTATTGACGGAAACGAATCCACCGGACTGAATGATCTTGTCATAAGCCGAGCGATCCACCATCAGGTCTCGGATCACAGGGAAGCCGGCCGAACGCCAAGGCTCTATCGTGATCGTATCGCCGTCATCGAAACGACGCATGTGCAGCTGACAAGTGGTGATACTATCGTCCGGTCCGTGGGGATGACCATTGATATAGAGCGAGCACATACCGCAAATACCCTCGCGACAGTCGTGGTCGAACACCACCGGAGCTTTATGCTCCTTGATCAACTGCTCGTTCAGGATATCCATCATTTCGAGGAAAGAGGCACTTTGCGAAATGTTTTGCAATTGATACGTCTCGAAGTGTCCTTTTTCCTTCGGTCCCTTCTGACGCCAAACCTTAACCGATATATTGATATTCTTATCCATTTTGATTCTGTATTTAGCGGTGGACTAATTAGCTCTTGTAGTTACGTTGTGCACGGACAGTCTCTTCATATACCAGTTCTTCCTTGTACATGATCGGATCCTTGTCTTCTCCCTGATATTCCCAGCAGGAAACGTAAGCGAAGTTCTCATCGTCACGTTTGGCTTCACCCTCTTCCGTCTGGTGCTCGATACGGAAATGACCGCCACAACTTTCTTCGCGATCCATGGCATCGTGCGCCATCAGCGTACCTATCTCGATGAAGTCCGCCAGTCGGAGGGCTTTCTCCAGTTCTACGTTGAGGTCATTGGCTTCACCCGGCACATAGACATTGCTCCAGAACTCTTTCTTCAGCTCGGCCAGCTTCACGATGGCCTTTTCCAATCCGGCTTTGTCTCGTCCCATTCCCACATTGTCCCACATGATGTGGCCCAGCTCCTTGTGAAGGTCGTCCACAGACTTATTGCCCTTGACGTTCATGATACGCGTTATGCGATCTTGCAACTCTTTCTCGGCAGCTTCGAATTCGGGACGATCCGTGCTGAAGCGCGGCACCTGAATCTGATCGGCCAGATAGTTCTGCATCGTATAAGGGATAACGAAGTAACCGTCAGCCAGCCCCTGCATGAGAGCGGAAGCACCGAGTCGGTTGGCACCGTGATCGGAGAAGTTGGCTTCTCCGATGGCGAACAGGCCCGGGATCGTGGTCATCAGCTCGTAATCCACCCAGAGACCACCCATCGTATAGTGAATAGCCGGATAGATCATCATCGGCGTTTCGTACGGATTCTCATCTGCAATCTTCTCATACATCTGGAAGAGGTTGCCATACTTCTGCTCCACCACGTCGCGTCCCAAACGTTTGATGGCATCGCCGAAGTCAAGGAATACGGCAAGGCCCGTATTGTTCACACCATAGCCAGCATCGCATCGTTCTTTGGCAGCACGGCTGGCCACGTCACGGGGAACGAGGTTGCCAAAGGCCGGATAGCGACGCTCCAGATAGTAGTCGCGCTTCTCTTCGGGAATGTCTTTCCCTTTGATCTCGCCACGCTGAAGACGTCTGGCATCCTCTATGTCTTTAGGCACCCAGATACGACCGTCATTACGGAGCGACTCGGACATGAGCGTCAGCTTGGACTGGTAGTCCCCGTGCACGGGAATACAAGTGGGATGGATCTGAGCCATACATGGATTGGCGAAGAAAGCACCCTTCTTGTAGCACTGCCATGCGGCAGAGCCGTTAGATGCCATTGCATTGGTAGAAAGGAAGAAGGCATTGCCATAACCGCCCGTGGCAATTACCACGGCATGTGCAGCAAAGCGTTCGATCTTACCCGTCACCAAATTGCGAGCCAGAATACCACGAGCACGACCGTCGATAAGCACCACGTCGAGCATCTCGTAGCGAGTGTAAAGCTTTACCTTACCCAAACCGACCTGACGGGAGAGAGCCGAATAGGCTCCAAGGAGTAGCTGCTGTCCCGTCTGACCACGAGCATAGAAAGTACGAGATACCTGCGCACCACCGAAAGAACGGTTGTCCAGCAGACCACCGTATTCGCGAGCAAAGGGTACACCCTGAGCCACGCACTGGTCTATGATGGCATTGGACACTTCGGCCAGACGATATACGTTGGCCTCGCGAGCACGATAGTCACCTCCTTTGATCGTATCGTAGAAGAGTCGATAGACGGAGTCGCCATCGTTCTGGTAGTTCTTGGCGGCATTGATACCTCCCTGTGCAGCGATAGAGTGTGCACGGCGAGGAGAATCCTGTATGCAGAAGTTGAGCACATTGAAGCCCATCTCGCCGAAAGAAGCAGCAGCCGAAGCACCGGCCAGACCGGTACCGACCACGATAATATCCAGACGACGTTTGTTGGCGGGGTTCACCAGCTTCTGATGATCCTTATAGTTGGTCCACTTGTCTTTCAGTGGGCCGGTGGGTATTTTGGAATTTATTGTAGCCATAGTGAGAATACTTTGAATTAGGGTGTACTATCAACCGATGAATGCCTGACAAGCAAATACTATCAGGACCAAAGCGAAACCGCCTACCAATACGGTAGAAACTACATTAGAGATGCACTTGACACGATTCATCCAGATGGTATTGTTCCATCCCAAGGTCTGCAGCGCACTCCAGAATCCATGTGTCAGGTGGAACCACAAGGCAACCAGCCATACGGCATAGAGCACCACGTAGATCGGTTGGCTGAATGTGTAGCGGATCAGCTCCGTTCCCTTGGCAGGATGGTCGAAGCCTTCGATACCGAATCGGGCTACATCCATATGGCAGATTTCTGCCAGCTGCATCTTAGCCCAAAAGTTGAACATGTGCAGTCCGATACCCAACAGGACGATGATACCGAGCACCAGCATATTCTGCGAGCTCCACTCCACACCTTTGGGTCTGCCCGTAACAGCATAGCGATCGCGACCTCGAGCACGAAGGTTCTGCGCATTGAGGATAAAGGCATACACGATGTGCAGAAGCATCAGTACCGCCAAGCCGATAGAGGCGACCAGAGCATACCAGTTGGCGCCGAGAAACTCACATATCATGTTGTAAGCCTCTGCTGAGAAGAGAGCCACAAGGTTCATGGACATGTGAAACGTCAAAAACAGGATCAGCGCCAGTCCGGTGACACTCATCACCACTTTACGGCCAATCGAGGATTTAAGTAACCACATAAGTTTTTTACTGTTTTAGTTATTTAGTTGATTCTTTCTTTTTCTTCTAAGATCCATTCAACCAATAGGCGAAACCGACTCTGTATTCCGCCTTGTGAAGAGGTATTCCGACCTTCGTGCACAAAGATAACGGAAAAAAATACACAATCACGACATATAGGGAAAAAGCCCCTCCATATCGTCTCTCTTCATCCCTATTGTTTGGGATACCACCGATCCCGACATGCCTCTATCTCCCACATAAACCACTCAAACACATATACTTGTAAGGCAGATCGCCATCCGTCCATATTGGCTGTTCGGAGGCAAAAAGGAAAGGCACCATTACAAGCCATTTATCCTCTTCGTCTCCTACGGAAATAAAAAAGGAGAGAAGTCCCGTCACGGCTGAAACCAGCCACAGCAATTTCGGAACCGCAATTCCTCCGATTATCGCGCCGCAAAACCGAAATTTACGCGCGAGATTTTTTTCGTTTTGGTTCGACTTTTTTTCTTTTCTCGCACCAAAACGAAAAATTTTACGCTCGGCATTTTTAGGGACATGAAACAAGTTTTTTTCCGCACCGCTTCGCATTTTTCATCTCGGCCACTATCCGCAGTCCGGCGAACCATTCGACTACTGATTTTGTTCCACTTGTATATAGTAGACAGAGACTACAGTCGGGGACGATGCAGGAGTCCGGTATGCATACCCCACAGTAGTCCGAACAAGGGCTTGCCGCAGATCAACTGCGTACAAGCCATAGTCAAAAACAAAGGATCTTAAGAAAAAACTACTCGTCAAGATGAAAACAACGACCTTTTCCGTAGAAGGCATGATGTGTGGCGGTTGTGCTGCAAGTGTAGAGAAAGCGGCTCTCGGTGTACAAGGCGTACAAACGGCATTCGCATCTCTGGATTCCCATAGTCTTACAGTGGATTATACTCCGGAGACAGCCTCACCGGAGGCAATAATGGAGGCTGTACGCCTCGCCGGATTCGAGTGTAAGCTCTGACAAGCCCGTTCCCGATAACCGATAGTCCGTGATATGAAAGAGCAAAAACGTTTTCCCGTAGTGGGAATGCGGTGTGCAGGCTGTGCGCATAGCGTAGAACAGGCTGCCTCCAAGGTAGAAGGCATTAGCGATGCGAACGTCCAACTCGCCGAGAATATACTCTCCGTATCGGTGGACGAAAGGTTGGCTTCGGCAGAGGATCTGCGCAGAGCTATCCGCAGCATAGGATTCGACCTGATAGTGGAGGATTCGGAGGCGGAGCAACTGCGCCGGCGCGATGCCATGGAAGCAGCAGAACTGAGACGGATGAAGCGCGATACGATCATAGCTTGGTCGTCCGCCATCCTGCTGATGGTTCTGATGCTAATGCCGCATTTCCAGATGATGCCCTACCTGATGATGCTCGTAGCCTTGCCCGGATACGCATGGGCAGGAAGGGCTTTCCACCGATCGGCACTCAAGCAGCTGCGCCACGGCGTATTCTCGATGGATACGCTGGTGTCGTTGAGTACCACTATCTCCTTTTTCTATAGTCTGGTAGTCCTGCTGTTTTTCCGTGAAGGGCCGGCCGGGATGAAGCTGCACCTCTACTTCGATGCCTCGGCCATGATCATCGCATTTGTCCTACTGGGCAAACTCATGGAAAAGCGTGCCGGCCGAAGCACGGGGCAAGCCATTCGCGAACTGATGCGACTGCAGCCGGCGGAGGCATTGGTCGTGCGTAACGGGCGCGAGACCGTGATGCCCATTGCTGGGCTCATCGGAGGCGACTTGGTTCGCGTACGTCCGGGCGAGCAGATACCCGTGGACGGTATCGTGACCGAAGGCTGTAGCTCCGTGCAGGAGAGCATGATCAGTGGCGAACCCTTACCGCGAGAGAAGGAAGCCGGCTCTATGGTTTTCTCCGGCACGATCAACGGCTCCGGTGTCCTCACCGTACAGGCTACCCATGTAGGCAGCGACACCGTACTCGGACGCATCATCCGCACGGTCCGCGAGGCACAGGCCAGCAAAGCACCTATCCAGCGACTGGCCGACCGTATCGCCGGCATATTCGTTCCCATAGTCATCGGGCTATCCATCCTTACCTATATTATATGGCAACTGACGGGAGCTGCCGATGCTTCGGTGTACGGACTCCTCTGTGCCATATCAGTGCTGGTGATCGCCTGCCCGTGCGCACTCGGTCTGGCTACGCCTACGGCTCTGGTCGTAGGGATCGGACGCTCGGCACGAAATGGTATCCTCGTACGTAACGCCGAAGCACTGGAGCGTTTCGCTACCATCGATGCCGTGGTCTTGGATAAGACAGGTACGCTCACCATAGGCAAGCCGGAACTGACCGGCATCGATTGGTTCGTATCGGATACCGATGTGCCGAAAGTACGCCGGCTGCTCTACTCTGCCGAAATCCTCAGCACGCATCCACTCGCGGCTGCCATTTGCCGAGCCTTTGCAGAGGATGGCAAGACGGAGGAGCTGTCGGAAGTGCAGAATTTCCCCGGGCGTGGGATCGAATTTACTTTCGAAGGAGAGGTCTACAGAGTAGGCAATCAGGCTTTCATCGAGAAGCTTGGCGCACAGATACCGACGGATATAGCCGCTCTGCCGGAGGATGCAGCCGTCCTCTATTTCTCACGTGCCGAAAGATTATTGGGACGCTTCTGTGTGACGGACGAACTGCAACCTCAGGCAGCCGAAGTGCTCGCACAGCTTCATCGACATGGCATTCGCACCATTATGCTGACGGGCGACCGCCCCGAAGCGGCGGAAGCATTGGCTCGCAAACTGGGTTTGCAGCATTATCGTGGCGGTATGATGCCCTCCGACAAGGCCGACTATATACGAATGCTCAAGGACAAGGGGCACCATGTAGCTATGGTGGGCGACGGCGTGAACGACTCCGAGGCTCTCAGTACGGCGGACGTCAGCGTAGCCATGGGCGATGGCAGCCATATAGCCATGGAAGTGGCAGGAATCACGCTGATGCGCTCCGATCTGCGCCTGCTGCCTGCTGCTTTGGAACTGTCGCGCGCCACGAGACGTACGGTCAAAGAGAATCTCTTTTGGGCTATGTGCTACAATCTGATTGCCATCCCGATAGCCGCAGGTCTGCTCTTCCCCGTGAACGGGTTCCTCCTGAACCCTGCCATTGCCGGGGCTGCCATGGCTTTCAGCTCTATTTCGGTGGTGACCAACAGCTTGCGACTGCGTACCAAGCGACTACCTTTGCTCCGATAATCCGCTTATGAAGCAACATAAAATCCTATTCGTATGCCTCGGCAACATCTGTCGCTCGCCGTCTGCCGAGGCTGTCTTTCGCTCGTATGTAGAGGAGCGAGGGCACGCCGACCGCTTCCATATCGATTCGGCCGGACTGAGCAACTACCATCAGGGCGAGAAGGCCGACGTCCGAATGCGTGCACACGCTGCCCGTCGGGGCTACGATCTGACTTCGCTCTCCCGACCGGTGGAGTATGAGGACTTCGAACGATTCGATTATATCATCGGCATGGACTTTGCCAATCGCGAACGGTTGCAAGAACTGGCTCCGACTGAAGAGGCTGCGGCCAAGATCCGTCTGATGACGGATTTCAGCAGTAGCGGTATTCACGACCACGTCCCCGATCCGTACTATGGAGGAGCATCCGGCTTCGAGCTGGTGCTGGACATTCTGGAGGAGTGCACGGCCGGACTGTTTTCCTATCTGACCGAACCTCGTGACAACTCCTCCCAATCCGCATGCGACTGACCACGGGGCGTGAGATGGACAGGCGCATCCTGCGCTTGGCTATTCCGAATATCATCTCCAACATTACCGTACCGCTCCTCTCCATCGTGGATGTAGGGCTGGCCGGTCGTATGGACACGGCCGGCTCTATCGGGGCGGTGGCTGTGGCTTCGGGGGTGGTCAATTTCGTCTTTTGGCTCTTCGCCTTCCTCCGTATGGGGACTACGGGATTCACAGCACAGGCTTTCGGGCGTAGCGATGTACGAGCCATCACACGCTATCTGGCACGTGGCGCGGCGATGGCTGTTGTCGCAGCCCTGCTTCTTCTCATAGCAGCTCCTCTGATAGAACGCTTCGGGCATCTGCTGGCTTCGGGTCAGGAGACCATCGGACGAGAGGCACGCGAGTATATCCGCATCGCTCTGTGGGGAGCACCTGCGGCCCTGCTCGTCTACGTCTTCAACGGCTGGTATGTAGGGATGCAGGACACACGCGTTCCGATGGTCGTAGCCATCGTTTCCAATATGGTCAATATCGGTCTGAGTATTTTCTTCGTACGAGGACTCGACATGGGAGTGGGAGGGCTTGCCGCCGGAACGATCGCGGCCCAATATGTCGGTCTGGCGTTGCTCTCCGGCATTGCCTTTTTTCGCTACCGACGCGTACTGCGCTTTTTCCGAGCAAGCAGTCTGACAGATACTTCGGGATACGGAGCTTATCTGCGCACCGGAGGCGACCTTTTTGTTCGCACTGCCTTGCTCGGTACGGTGACCCTCTTTTTCACCTCTGCCTCCTCTGCTATGGGGGAGATCACTGTGGCGGCAAATGCCTTGCTGATGCAGCTCTTCACACTCTTCTCCTACTTTATGGACGGATTTGCCTATGCCGGCGAAGCACTTACGGGGCGATACATAGGTGCACGCCGAGCGGACGAATTGCGTCTGATGATCCATCGCCTTTTTCGAATCGGGACGGTCGTCTCCCTCGTGGCCACCTTGCTCTATCTCCTATTCCCGACCGCTTTGTTATCAGTATTGAGCGATAAGCAGGAAGTGATAGAGCATGCTCGCCGCTTTGCCATCTGGGCAGGAGTGGTACCGATCGTCTCTTTTGCGGCTTTCCTCTGGGATGGAGTATTCGTGGGAGCCACCGCATCAAAAGCCATGCGCAGAGCCATGACAGCTGCTTTCGTTGTTTTCTTCGCCACTTTCTTCCTCCTTCGTGTAGCCTTGGGCGAGACAGCCCTTTGGCTCGCCTTCGTCCTCTATCTCCTCACGCGCAGCCTGATGCAGACGGTATGGTACCGCAGGCATTTTTTCGCCGCGAATCGTCTGCAAAGGTGCTGACACCGAGACCGGCTTGTGCCTAACTTTCCCGAATCAAGCAGGAGAGGGAAAAATCTGATCCTCGGATCGGCAGCGACTCTTTCGGTCACATACCGCGCTTTAGCCCAAAACAATAACTTTGCCATCAGTGTGAAATCCAAAAACAAATCCAACCCAATGAAACGAACAAATCTTCTCGCAACTACGATGAAGCTGACTTATATAGCAATAGCGGCTACGGCTATCACTCTGCTATCCGCCTCATGCTCCGACAAAGGAAAATCCGGATACAAGATCGTCGGCACCGTGGAGTATGCCGCCGAGGGCGATACCGTATTCCTCGAATCTATCGAAAACATGGAAGTCATTCGCCTCGATTCTGCCATTATCCGCAATGGCACGTTTACCTTCGAAGGCAGACAGGACTCTATCGTCTCCCGTTATCTTTCTTGTGTGACCGCCTCCGAAGCATTCAGCATCCCCTTCTTCCTCGAAAACGGACGCATAGAGGTAAAAATGGAGAACGAAAGCGAATCCGTCACCGGTACCCCGACCAACGACATCTATCAGGAGATACGAAGCAAAGTGGCCGAATTGCTGCACAAAATGAACGAAATAGATAGGGACTCCACTCTCACCGAAGAAGAAGCCGAGACGAGAATGGATCAGGCTGAAAGGGAATACGCCATTACACTGAAAGAGGCCGTGAAGAAAAACATCGCCAATCCTGTAGGCATCTTCCTCTTCAAAGAACAATACTTCGAGAACAGCCTGGCCGAAAATCAGGCATTGTTCCGACAAATCCCCTCAAAATACCTCAACGACCCGGTTCTGATGGGTATGCAAAAGCAAATGGAATCCCAAGAGAAAACGGATATAAACACCCTTTTCACCGACTTCGCGATGCAGACTCCCGAAGGCAAAACTGTCAAGCTATCCGACTACGTGGGCAAGGGTAAGATTGTCCTCGTCGATTTCTGGGCCAGCTGGTGCGGCCCTTGCCGCCAAGCTATGCCCGATCTGATCAAGGTCTATGCCGACTACAAGGGAAAACTTGAGATCGTAGGGGTTTCGCTCGATGAAAATCCGGAAGCATGGAAGAAAGCCATCGCAAGACTCGGCATCACGTGGCCGCAAATGTCCGACCTCAAAGGCTGGGCAAGCGTGGCAGCCATGCAATACGGCATCCATTCCATCCCCTTTACCCTGCTGATCGACAATGACGGTACCATCATCGCTCGAAACCTCCACGGCGAAGAGCTGACGAACAAGCTCTCCGAAATCCTCAAATAAGCGAAACTCCTATCTTCCCTCTATTCGAGGAATCAAAAACAAACAAAAAGGGCTGTGCCGAATGGCACAGCCCTTTTTGTTGTATAGGATGGATCGGATCAGATCAGCTTCAGCTCTTGGATGAGACGGGGACACTGACCCCATTTGTCGATCATGAAGAGGACGTAACGGATGTCTACGCTGATCGTACGCTGCAGATCGGGTTCGAACTCGATGTCACCACTCATAGCTTCCCAGTTGCCATCGAAAGCAAGACCGATCAGACGACCGTTCTTATCGAATACGGGGCTACCGGAGTTACCGCCCGTGATGTCGTTGTTCGAGAGGAAAGCGATATGGAGCTGACCGTTCTCGGCATAGCGGCCATAGTTCTTGGTGCGGAAGAGATCGAGGATATTCTCCTGTACGGCAAATTCGTCGCTCTTAGGATCCTGCTTTTCCAATACGCCCTTATCGGTCGTATAGTAGTTGTACCAAGCACCGTCCTGCGGCTCATATCCTTTGACGGAGCCGTAGCTCATACGCATGGTGAAGTTGGCATCGCTCGGCAAGGCACGTCCAGGGTACATCTCACGCAAACCGGCAAAGAAAAGACGCTTGCCCTTCTCAATGGCATAGGTATTGGCCATTGCATCGGTCTGAATGGCACGAGCAGCTGCGACCACACTCTTGGAAAGTTCTACGGCAGGGTCTTTCTCGATAGCCTTGGCAAACTTTTCCTTGTCCATGGATTTGAGCATGGCATGGAACTTGTCGCTATAAGGAACTATACTCTTTTCAAAGATGAAGTCCGCATACTTCTTTGTATCACCCTTGAATTTCTTGTCAATCACATTCTTGAATATGTCGGGGAGCTTGTCGGCAGGGATGCGCTGGCGTACGATGTCGAGCATGGCTGGCAGCACCTTGCGATCGAGTGAGGGCAGATAGTCCTTGTACATACCGTCGAGCGATTTGAGAATGCCGGCATGAGCATCGGGATTGGAAGCCAATGCACTGACAAACTGTGCCAGACGAACCACTTCGGCACCACCGAAGAGCGTCTCGCGCAGATACGTCATCTCGCGGTTGGCTTTGGCCCCTTCTTTATAAGCCTTTTCGAGAGAAGGCAGCACATCGCCATAGACTGCACTCTTGCCACTCTTCCTAATCCAGTCGGCAAATGCTCTCTCCTCGGCACGCTTGCGACCTATCACGTCGAGACGAGCGAGACCGCGGTTCATACCGATAGAGTTCTTCCAGTAGTTAGCACTCTGAGCATACTTGCTGGCATATTTGATACGAGTAGCCTGATCTGCACTCATGGCTTCCTTCCAGATACCTTGCTTGATACCGCGAACTTCGATACGGGGATTGTTCTCATTCTCGATACGATCCTCTACCCCCCAAGAAGTGAGGTAGCGATCCGTACTGCCCGGAAAGCCGATGGTCATGGCATAGTCATTGGCTTTGTAACCCTGCATAGATACGGCAGCGAAGTAAACGGGTTTATAGGGTTTGTTGTCCTTGCTGTATTCGGCCGGACCGTTGTCGGCACCGGCATATACGCGGAATACGCTGAAGTCGCCCGTGTGACGCGGCCACATCCAGTTGTCCGTATCGCCTCCGAACTTACCTACGGAGCTGGGAGGAGCAAATACCATACGGACGTCCTTGAATACATCGTAGACGATGAGGAAGTATTCGTTGTTGGAGTAGAAAGGCTCTACGATGCAGAGTTGGTTCTTACCTGCATTTTCATTTTTGGCCAACTCTTGGCATACCTCCTGAGCCTTGCGCAGACGCTCCATCTCGTCGGTGATACCCTTGAGCTGTCCTTCTACCTTGTCCGTTACCTTCACGATCTTGCGCAGATACTTCACGGAAAGACCCGGAATCGGAAGCTCCTCACCCATCGTGCGAGAAACAAAACCATCGCGCAGATAATCATGATCCACCGTACTCTGGCTCTGGATAGCTCCATATCCGCAGTGGTGATTGGTGAAGATCAGACCCTGATCGGACACTGTAATACCGGTACATCCGCCACCGAAGATAACCACGGCATTGGCAATGGATGGCTTGTCGAAACTGTAGAGCGAATCCAACGGAAGCGTAAAGCCGAGCTCACGCATCCGATCCAAATTCTCCTGATTGAGTTCGTTGAGGAGCCACATGCCTTTGTCGGCCTTGGCTACCCCTGAAGCACCCAACAGCAGGGCTGCTCCGAGAAGAATACTTTTTAATTTCATTTGCATTACTGTTTATGGTTGTTACCTATGATTATTATTATCTATGATAAGTCGTACCTTCTTGGTCTTGGTACGCGTAGCCATCCATGTACTCAGCTTGTTTATTTCCGACTGGCTTATTCGGTCTTTCGGACGCACCACGACAAGCAATACGGAGTCCCTACCCTGTGCCACTCCGGCCGAAGGAACCAACATGGCCGAGTTGATAGAGGGGAAAATCACTTGCAGCTCCTGAGCTATCTCACTCTCCATTGAGGAGAAACGGTTGTAGAAGTTTAATACATTTCGGAGCGAATCGATCTGCCGCTGCTGGTTTCGAATAATCTTCTCGCTATTGTCGTAGAGGTCTTTCAGCAGGACGTTCTTGAGTTCGTTCACGTCCGTCTCCTCCTGTTCGTAGCCGAAGCCTTGCTTGATATTCAGCCCCACGCCGGACAACCCGTATGCGGTGAGTTTCGTCTTGGCACTGTCTATCTGAGCAGGAGAGACCGTAGCGCCTATCAATACCACTTCAATATGTTTCTGGTCGTTCTCTTCCAGTAGCTGGTCGCGTATGACCTGCGTATTGGGGATACTGCCGATCACCTCGCGCACGTATTTGTGTGCATTCTCTTTGAGCAAGTTGTTGCTGAAGAGCTGTATACTCAGGTAGATACTCGGAGCAATGGTACAAATGGCAATGATCGTGATAATGCGGCGAACCTTTTGCTCTCGCTGCTTATTGAGGAATACTTTGCGCGGAAACTTGAGCAAACGTACCGCAAGAAAGGTAGCCAGAGCGATAAATACGGAATTGATGATGAAGAGATAGAAAGCCCCGAAGAAGTATGCGAACTGACCCGTACCAAGGCCGAAACCAGCAGTACAGAGAGGAGGCATAAGGGCTGTCGCAATGGCCACACCGGGTATTACATTGCCCTTGCTTTTGGTACTGCCGGCGACAATCCCCGCAGCACCGCCGAAGAACGCGATCAGCACATCGTACAGAGTAGGCTGTGTACGTGCCAAAAGTTCGCTCTGTTCCTGTCCGACAGGGGAGATAAAGAAAAACAGTGTAGCCGTGAGAATACTGAAAAGCGTGGCCAGTCCCAGGTTGCGGAGTGAACGCTTGACAAGTTCGAAATCCAAAATCCCCAGACCCAAGCCGAATCCGATGATAGGGCCCATAAGCGGGGAGATCAACATGGCACCGATGATAACGGCGGTCGAATTGACGTTAAGCCCGAGAGAAGCGATGAAGATGGCGAAGATAAGAATCCAGAGCTTCGTCCCACGGAAATCGACATCCGCCTTGATGAGATCGATCGTCTGATAGTCGTTCTCTTTCTCTTGCCGGAGATCGAGGATCGACTTGATATACTCCACAAAGTTCCGTTTGATATCCGACGGTGTCGGAGTAGGAGTTGGAGTCGGGGTAGGAGTAGTACCGGGATTATTGTCCATAAGTAAATATAGATTAGGGGGTTATCTTTTTCGTATTCTATTGAGTATGGGGACTGCTATCCCACTCAGATCTTTCCTGAAAGCTATGACGACGAATAATAAGACAAACAAAGTATTGACACCCAATCGAAGGGTTGTATACTGCGGAAACAGATAGGCCACACAATATGTTCCACCCACGAGCAAAGCCGTCAGAGCAGCATAGAACGAAGCATTTCCGAGACGATAGGGAACGGGGAAATAGTGCCTCCCCGTAAAATAAGAAAGCAGCATGATCAGACCATTGCTGATCACCGAAGCCCATGCACAAGCCATAAAGCCGTAGGTACGCGCACCGAAGACGATGATCAGCACTGTAGTGACGCAGCCGATCAGAGAAAAGATCGCACCCCATATCGTCCGATCTGTGACCTTGTACCAAAGCGAGAGATTGAAGTAAATGCCGAACATCAACTGCCCGAGCATCACAAGCGGAACGACCTTGAGCCCTGCGTAGTAAGGCGGACTGACGAAGTGCTTGAGGATGTCCATATAGGCCATCACCCCCAGATAGATGAAACAAACGAAGATAACGAAGTACTTCATCGCCGTAGCATAGGCCTCCTTTCCTTCTTCCTCGCCACCTTTGGTCTTGGCGAAGACGAAAGGATCGTAAGCATAGCGAAAGGCCTGGGTGAACATCACCATGATGATGGCCAGCTTGTAGCAGGCGCCATAGATACCGAGCTGTGCTTTCCCTTCTGCCGGATCGTCGAAAAGCATGGGGAAGAGAATCTTATCGGCCTGATTGTTGAAACTGCCGGCCAAACCCAACAACAGAATCGGAAAAGAATAGGCCAGCATCTTGCGCAGAATATCCGGACGAAATGCACGGCCTGCATGCCGCCAATGGGGGAATAGCATGGCCATCTGCACGAGGTTACAAATGAAGTTGATGACGAACACGTACCCCAATTCGTAGTTAGGGCGGTAGAAGCTATCGATCCACTCCGGATGCACGGCATAGATACGCGGACACAGGAAGAGGAGGAAGATCGTAAGGACGATGGTCAGCAGGATGAATGTCAGCCGAACGAACATAAATCGCCACGGCCGGTTCGCATAGCGGAGATAGGCCAATGGAATGGCCATGAAAGCATCCATCGCCACGATAGCGAGCAACAGCCCCACGTACTCCGGATGATCGGCATAGCCCATACTCCCACTGAGTGGTCGGAGAAAAAGCAGACCTGCACAAAGGAAGAAGGTGGATGTAGCCCCCAAAGACCACAACGTGGTGGAATAGACTTCGTTCGGGCGTTCGGCCTTATTGATGAAGCGGAAGAAACCCGTCTCCATCCCATAAGTCAGGACGATCATGGCCAGTGCCGTCCAAGCGTAGAGATTGGTCATATTGCCGAAGTCGGCCGTACCCGGTAGAGCACGTACATAGACGATGGTCATCAACCAGTTGAGCAGACGTACCAGAATGGTACTCAGGCCGTAAACGGCCGTATCTTTCATCAAACCTCGTATTCCGGATGCCATATATCAGCAGATTAGAAAGTCGTCAGTCGAAGAGGGATGGCCGGTGCGGATGAGGGTTACGCCCCAAGTGCGTATAAGCCAGCTCCGTCACTTCTCTTCCTCGAGGTGTCCGCTTGAGGAATCCCTCCTTGATCAGGAATGGCTCATAGACCTCCTCTATCGTACCGGGGTCTTCCCCCAAAGCCGTGGCAATGGTACTCAATCCGACAGGGCCGCCGGCAAACTTGTCTATGATGGTGGCGAGGAGCTTGTGATCCACATTGTCCAGCCCGTAACGGTCGATATTCAGGGCTTCGAGAGCATAGCAGGCTATCGGTTTGTCTATGGCACCGGATCCCTTGACCTGTGCGAAGTCCCTCACACGCCGCAGCAAGGCATTGGCTATACGAGGCGTACCACGACTTCGTCCGGCTATCTCGATGGCTGCATCGTGCGAACAGGACACCTCCAGAATGCGTGCACTCCGCTCCACGATACCGGTAATCGTATGCATATCGTAGTACTCCAGATGGAGATTGATCCCGAAACGGGCGCGAAGGGGTGCCGTCAGCAAACCGCTGCGCGTAGTGGCTCCCACAAGGGTGAAGGGGGAGAGATTGATCTGAATGGAGCGCGCGCTGGGTCCCTTGTCCAGCATTATATCTATACGGTAGTCCTCCATGGCCGAGTAGAGGTATTCTTCCACCACAGGACTCAGCCGGTGTATTTCGTCTATGAAGAGTACATCGTTGGATTCCAACGAGGTGAGGAGTCCGGCCAGATCACCCGGCTTGTCGAGGACGGGACCGGAAGTGATCTTAAGCCCCACGCCAAGCTCATTGGCTATGATATTCGACAGCGTGGTCTTACCCAGACCCGGAGGGCCATGCAGCAGCGTATGATCCAAGGCCTCGCCGCGCAAACGAGCTGCAGCGACGAAGATGCTCAGATTTTCCACCACCTTGTCCTGACCGCTAAAGCTATCGAACGTCAGGGGGCGTAGCTTGTTTTCGACTTCCCGTTCGCCGTCGTTGCCGCGGTAACGCTCCTGTCTAATGTCAAATTCTTCTGTCATTCGTCCTGCAAAGGTAAGCAATAGAGCCCGTTGTTCCTTAATTACTATAGTCAAAAGCCTGCGAAAAAAACGATGCTCGAGAAAGAGCTTTCGCCAAACGTGCCACACGATACCGCACGGCAGACCGCTTCTTCCATGCAAGTACGCTGTTTTTGCCCTGTCGGGAATGTTAAGGCTCCGAAAGGCATGGGCTATCTCCGGAGTCTTTTACGTCCCAAAAAATTGTCGTTCTTCGGGTCAAAAAACGTGGCGCGTAAACTTTTTCGTTTTGGTTCGTAAAATTTTTACGTCTCGCGCCAAAACGAAAAAATTTACGCGCGTATTTTCAGCAAAACACGAACCACAATCGAGCATTTTTCGGATCGAGAATTCATTCCGGCCACACGTCACACCCTTTATTCTTTTCGTACCTTTGGCAGGAAACGGGGGGCAAAGGGGCAAATGAGCCTCACAGCCATTTTTCATCTTCGACACCACCCCTCCAACGACAAAATACGATATGGAAACAATCCGCATTCAGCACTACCAATCGCCATGCGGCGATCTCATCCTCGGCTCCTACGGACAACAGCTTTGCATGTGCGACTGGGCACATAAGGAGCGCAGGGAGCTTATCGACAAGGGCCTGCAAAAAAGACTGTGTTCCTCATACGAGATCGCACTGTCGCCCGTCTTGAAAGAGACGATCGCCCAACTGGACGAATACTTCTCCCACGCGAGAGAGACCTTCGACGTCCCTCTGCTTATGGCAGGGACGGAGTTTCAGCAAACGGTATGGGGCGAGCTGCTGAACATTCCCTACGGCACCACGATCTCATACGCCACTCTTGCACGACGAATAGGAAACCCCAAAGCCGTGAGGGCTGTAGCCCGTGCCAACGGAGCCAATCCCATATCCATCCTCGTGCCGTGCCATCGGGTAATAGGGAGCGACAATACCCTGACAGGTTACGGTGGGGGATTGGACAAAAAAGAATTCCTGCTTCGTCATGAAATGAGTCCGCTGGTCTAAAGCCACGAAAGCCTCTCGAGGGCTATTTATATTTGAGTATATTTGCAAGCATAAAACCAGTTATATAAAAACAAAGTAGAATATGGATTTCATCTTTCTTCAGGCCGCACCCCAAACCGGAGGCCTGTTCGGAGGCTCAAGCCAGATGATTCTGGTGCTCGTGCTCATGGTAGTAATCTTTTACTTCTTCATGATCAGACCTCAACAAAAACGTCAGAAAGAGCTTCAGCGTCAGCGTGAAGCCCTCGCTAAAGGAGACAAAATAATCACCGCAGGCGGTATACACGGTACCATACGCGAGGTTCGCGAAAAGGATTTCTTGGTCGAAATAGCCAATGGAGTGAACATCCGCATCGATAAAGGGTCTGTATATGTATCTGCTCGCGAAGCGGAAACAGACATGGCCAACAAGAAAGACTAAGAGCTGCACAAGGGCAATCTATCGGAGGAACTGACAGAGACGGAGACGGGTACTACGTCCGGTAACACTTGGCATAAGGCACCTACCCCTTCTTTCAGTTCCTCATCGTTCTCCACCAAATCCGCTAAAGGGAATGAAGCTCAATCTCCTCAATGCCGATCGGAAAAAGGGGAAAAGTATAGACAAGGCATCCGCTCCCCGTTCACGCCGTGGGAGGAATGTCCTTGTCTTTTTCGCTTTTGTGGTTCTCTCTGCCGTTTTTTGGTTCATGCAGAGCTTGCAGGACGTTTACACGGCTTCGTTTTCTATTCCCATCTCCTATTCCGAGCTGCCGCCGGACATAGGAGTTTCAGGCAGGCTGCCCGACCGCTTGGATATTATGCTGAAAGATCAGGGTATCGTACTTCTGACCTATAAGCTGGAGGGCTTCTCTCCGATCAATATCTCCCCATCCAAAGCGCAGCTACACAAGAAAAAGAGCATGCGACTGAACAAACGGGATCTGGTCGAACTGCTCCAAAAACAACTGGAAACCTCCACGACCATTGCAGCCATCTCGCCCGAAGACATCAAAGCGACATTCTACACTCGCAAAAAGAAAACCGTACCCGTAGTCATAAACGGACAGATCGTCCCCAAAGAAGGATTCTACGCCTTCGATCCCGTCCTCTCTCCGAGCGAAGTGACCGTATATGGAAGTGCGGAAGCGTTGGCGGGCATCGGATCCGTGAATACGGAGGAGTTTTCTATCGACGGACTGGAGAACGATTTCTCCGGGGATATAGCGATCGACCCGATCGACGACATCGTTATCGATCCGACAAATATCAGGATGCAAGTGCGTGTAGAGCAGCTGACGGAACAGACCTTCGAGCTTCCCATCATCACGAAGAACGTACCCGATGGCTTCCTTCTTCGTCCTCTGCCCGGCAAAGTGTCGATACTGCTCACACTCCCCACATCGCGCTACAAAGAAGTATCGGAAGCTGATCTGCAAACAGCCGTTTTCTATCCGTCCTCTCCGGATTCGCTCCGGAGCGATTCTTCTCTGCCCGTGGAGCTGATCATGAAACCGGACTGGCTCAAGCACTATAAGATCACGCCTTCGCACGTCCAATTCATCATCGAACGCATTCAGTAAGCAGTAATGATTACCATTGGGATCACCGGCGGAATAGGAAGCGGGAAGTCTGTCGTCAGTCGTATCCTGCATACCCTCGGTATCCCCGTATACGACTCTGACAGCAGAGCCAAATGGCTCAATGATCACAGCCCCGTCATCCGACAGGCACTGACCGACCTCATAGGCAGCGATCTGTACGAGAACGGCATGCTCAGGCGAGACAGGTTGGCTGCGGCCATCTTCTCCTCCGGCGACCTCCTCGAACGAGTAAACGGCATCATACATCCGGAAGTCAAAAAAGACTTCTGCCAATGGCGTTCGGAGTGCGAGTCGGATCTCTGCGCCGTCGAGAGTGCCATTCTTTTCAGCTCGGGATTCGACTCTCTGTGCGATACGGTGATTCGGGTCGATGCTCCCGAAAAGATAAGGCAAGAGCGAGCGATGGCTCGCGACGGCTCACCGGCAGAAACCGTGAGGCAGCGTATGCTCAGCCAAGGAAGAGAGCAGTCATTGGCCAAGGCCGGAGCTGACCACACGGTGTTCAATGCGCCACCCTATCTGCTCATCCCTCAAGTCGTCAGAATTATAGAGACAGTCCGAACAAAGAGACCGAATCCGCCCGATCGGCTTTAGGGGAATAAGGCAGGTGCTTCCCTGCTCTCCTGCCCCTCGGACAGGAACGAAATACTTACTTTTGCAAACAGTCAATAACAGAAATACAATATCAATAACAGAAAAATATGTTGCAACCCATCCTTTCCATATCCGGCAAATCCGGATTGTTTCGTCTCGTATCGCGCGGAAAGAATACGCTCATAGTCGAAGCCCTCGACACGAAACGTAGAACCCCCACATACCCATCGGACCGAGTAGTCTCCCTTGGCGATATTTCCATTTACACCATCGAAGACGATGTCCCTCTACCGGAGGTTATGGAAGCGATATACCGGAAGTACGAAGGCAAACAGCTCGATGCTCCTGCTCTCACGAAGGACAACGACTCACTACGTGCTTTCTTCGGGGAGGTACTGCCCGAATACGACGTCGACAGAGTATATCCGAGCGATATACGCAAGATTATCTCTTGGTACAACCTCCTGGTGGACAACGGTTTTACCACTTTCCTATCGGAAGAGAAACCGGCGGAAGAAGAGACGACGGAATAAAGAATAGCATACTTCGGCCTCTGCATCGTTAAAGACCGATACTGATACAACAAACCAAAAACACCTAAAAAACTCCAGTGCTATGTACAAAGGAATGAAAGACTACTTGGCTGCCGAACTCAAGAGTATCGAAGAAGCCGGGCTGTACAAGAAAGAACGGATCATCATCACCCCCCAACGTGCTGACATCCGCGTAAACGAAGGGCAAGAGGTATTGAACTTTTGTGCCAACAACTATCTCGGTCTGTCCGATCACCCTCGGCTGATACAAGCCGCCAAGGATGCGATGGATGAGCGTGGATTCGGGATGAGTTCCGTACGCTTCATATGCGGGACGCAGGACATCCACAAAGAATTGGAAAAAGCCATTGCCGAATACTTCCACACCGAAGATACCATCCTCTATGCAGCATGCTTCGATGCCAATGGCGGCGTATTCGAACCGCTCTTCGGAGAAGAAGATGCCATCATCAGCGATGCTCTCAACCATGCCTCCATCATCGACGGCGTTCGACTCTGCAAAGCCAAGCGTTACCGCTACGAGAATGCCAACATGGAAGACCTCGAGCGCGTCCTGAAAGAAGCACAAGCCCAACGCCATCGCATCATCGTAACGGATGGCGTATTCTCCATGGATGGCAATGTGGCTCCCATGGATAAGATATGCGATTTGGCAGAGAAATACGATGCCATGGTGATGGTGGACGAATGCCACTCTGCCGGCGTAGTGGGTGCTACCGGACGTGGCGTAGCTGAGCAGTTCAATTGCTACGGACGTATCGACATCCATACCGGGACTCTGGGCAAGGCTTTCGGCGGTGCCATCGGCGGCTTTACGACCGGCCCGAAAGAAGTGATCGCCATGCTGCGTCAGCGTTCACGTCCCTACCTCTTCAGCAACTCTATTCCTCCTAGTGTGGTAGGTGCCGGTCTCGAGGTCTTCAAGATACTGAAAGAGAGCAATGACCTCCATACCAAGCTGATGGAGAACGTGAACTACTTCCGCGACAGAATGCTGGCAGCCGGTTTCGACATCAAGCCGACCCAAAGTGCCATCTGTGCTGTCATGCTGTACGATGCCAAACTGTCTCAGGACTATGCGGCTCGTTTGCTCGAAGAAGGTATCTACGTTACGGGATTCTACTACCCCGTCGTTCCCAAAGGACAGGCTCGCATCCGAGTACAGCTGTCTGCCGGCCACGAACGCCAACATCTGGACAAGGCTATCGACGCCTTCATCAAAGTTGGTCGCGAATTAGGCGTTATTAAATAACGACAGACATCCGATATACCGATAATGAAGGGGCTGCACTCGGAGGTATGATCCTCAAGTGCAGCCCCTTACCCATTGACAGTAAACGAAAAAGCTCCTCCCCACAGCAATATGGAACGCTACTATATCCAATTCGTATCGCTCGGTCCCGGCGATCCCGATCTGATAACGCTCGCGGCATACAAAGCTCTGCAAAAATGCGACCTCATCTACTACCCTACCACCGTCTCACCATCGGGCAAGACCGTATCGAAAGCAGGAGAGATCATGTTGGCAAATGGTATAGATACGACCAAATTCCGACCCTACTCTCTTCCTATGAGTATGGACAGGACAAAAGCATTAGCGGTATATGAAGAAGTGGCTTCACGATGCAAAGCCCATTACGACGAAGGTCTGTCGGTTGCGGTAGCGGCCGAAGGTGATGCAGGCTTTTATTCCTCTACGCACTATATCTCCGATGTGCTTCTTCGTGAGGGGTGTCCTTTTGTATTCATCGCAGGAGTACCGGCCTTCATCGCTGCGGGTGCCGTTGCAGGACAGAGCATCACCCGACAGGACGAGGAGCTACAGATAATACCGGGAAATGCCACGCCGGAAAAACTGTGCGAGGCTATGGCTCAGGGACGCACAGTCCTGATCATGAAACTATCGAGATGCGAGAGCGTAGTGAAAGAGTTCTTGTCCAAGGAAAATGTAGCTGCCATCTATTTCGAGTACGTAGGGACCGACAAGGAATTTATCTCATCCTGCATCGAAGAAGACATATTACCTCGTCGCTTCCCCTATTTCTCCATGCTGCGGCTCAAACCGAAGCCATAGAAGTGCTCTTCCAATAATCATCTTTTCCTCTTTTTCCCCTATCCTGATTCTTACTGAACGAGAGGTATCGTTCGGTAATATCTGGCGAATTCCTTATAGTCCTGTTGCTCCTCCGGAGGAAGAGCAGGCAGAGTATCTGTAGAAAAAGGATCCACAGGCAACAAGCGATAAACTCTCTTACCCTGCGGAGTGCGCTTATTGACAAAAACGTATTGGTAGTCGGGATGCGTGGTAACCAGATCGCCCACCTTACGCAGGGTAAGCGATAACAACATACCGCCTCTGGTGGCAGCAGGCTTTCTCTGATTGCTTATAAAATTGCCCATCGAATAGATCACGAAAGAGGTCTTGGTGTCGGTTTTCAACCACTCGGATCGCTGCACCACATGCGGATGGCTTCCGATGATGGCATCGGCACCGTAGCGATGAAGTTTGCGTGCAAGTTCCAGTTGCTCGCTATCGGGCTCCTTTCTGTATTCGACTCCCCAATGAATCTGCACGATACGGTAGTCCGCCCCTAAGGAGTCCGCCCGCTGCAAATCCTTCTTCATCATAACCGTATCGATAGGATCCACCCAAGTAGGAGCGGGCACAGGCATTCCATTCGTACCGTAGGTATAGGCCAGAATAGCTATGCGTACTCCTTTAACTTCGACGATAAGGGGATTCATCCTATCGCGAGCAGCCATATCCCGATAGCTGCCGGTATGGGCTATACCCAGACTATCCAGCATATCGAGAGTACGTACAATGCCCTTTTTCCCCTTATCGGCAGTATGATTGTTGGCAGTAGTCAGCACATCGAAACCGACATTTCTAAGAGCCTCCCCCATAGCGTCAGGCGAAGAGAAAGTAGGGTATCCGCTATAGGGTGCACCAGCAAAAGTGGTCTCCAAATTCCCAATAGCAAAATCGGCTCCCTTTATCATGGAAAACAAGCTATCGAAAGAGGAAGAAAAATCGTACACACTTCCCCCTTCGCGCTTTGCGCTTTCTATCTGAGGGCCGTGTGTCATGATATCTCCGGCAAAGAGCAACTTAATCTCCAGCGTATCGATCCGATCCGGAACTAATCCCGTACCACTTGAAGACGGGGTTGCTCCGCCACGACATGACGAGGATATACAGCTGCCTAACAGTAAGGAGAAGAAAATGCAAACCTTGGGAATAAAGTATTTCATATTGATTGTTTTATCGATTAGCCAATTCTATTACCTGCAAATCCCTTATATCCCGCCCGTCGATTACAAAGCGCATCAGGGTGCGAACAGCATGAAAACCATACTTGCCTGCAGCTCCGGGATTGAGATGCAGGATATCCAACTTCTTATCGTACATGGCTTTGAGGATATGGCTATGCCCACAAACGAAAAGGCGGGGCGGTTGCTGCACAAGCATTCGATAGACGCGAGGTTCATATCGGCCGGGATAGCCTCCGATATGGGTCATAAACACATCCACTTCCTCTACACGAAAACGTAATACCTCGGGGTATTGCAAACGAATATCCTGTCCGTCTATATTACCATAGACAGCACGGAGCGGTGCCAATTCCGATAGATGCTCTGCTGCCGCTACAGAACCGATGTCACCGGCATGCCAAATCTCATCGCAATCGGCGAAGTGTAATCGATACTTTTCGTCGATGCAGCCATGCGTATCGGATAGGAGTCCTATTTTTTTCATCGCTTATGATAAACTCGTGCCCAATGAAGCAGACTCAACCTTCGTACTCAGTCGGATCCGGAATGCCGGCATCGCGCAGTGCTTCCCTGCGCTCTAAACAAGTAGCGCAAACACCGCAATGAGAAACACCGCCCTTATAGCAGCTCCAAGTCTCGGCATAGTCTATACCCAGGGAAGCCCCAATCCGTGCAATATCGGTCTTGGTAATATCCGTATACGGAGCTTCTATAAGCACACCGTCCGAGGTACCGCACCGAACAGCTTCGGTCATCGGACGAATAAATGAGGCACGACAATCGGGATATATGGCATGATCGCCGAAATGATTGGCGATATAGATTCGCTGCAATCCCCTACTTTCTGCTAATCCGGCAGCCACCGCCAGCATAATGCCGTTGCGAAAGGGCACTACCGTACTCTTCATATTCTCCTCGTCGTATCTGCCCTCAGGAATATCTCCCCCGCTAAGCAACAAATCACTCTGAAAATACTGCCCGATAAAATCGAGGGGGACAATCAGATGCTCCACACCCAAACGCTCTGCATGTAGCCTAGCAAACGACAATTCGCGCGCATTATGTTTGGAGCCATAGTCAAAGCTGAGAGCCAAAGCGATGGAGGCTCTCTTCTCGTACATCAGCGTCACACTATCCATCCCACCGGAAACGACGATAAGGCTATCTTTTTCTGTCTGCATACCGAACAAATGATTCTTTTACTTAAGACTTAAACATAAACGGGAAACGGCAACCTCACAGCTCGCAAAGCCCCATTTGATGGAGGGAAGAGCGGCTCCGTCGCGCCAAAGATAATGGTTCATCGGACACATGAAGAGATTAGCCCGATTGAAAATACAAAAGTGCTCATATGTTTTCATCGGATAAGATCCGGATATTGGAGCGGATTTTAGTAGTTTTGCGCTCCGCTAGAAATATTGCATATAAGGATGTTCCAAATCCAAGAAACGATCGTCAGCCCTGACCTCTTCGACAAGTATTTTGTCTGCGATTATGCCACTTGTCAGGGGATTTGCTGTGTGGAAGGAGAAAGCGGTGCCCCCCTTGAAGCAGGAGAGGCCGATTTGCTGCGCAGGCATCTCGATGCCGTGCGCGATATGCTTGCGCCCGAAGCCCTCGAAGTGATCGATAAGCAGGGCGTCAGCTATCTGGATGTGGAAGGAGACGAAGTCACCAGCATTGTGAACGGAAGGGACTGCGTTTTCACCACATACGACGAAAACGGCAATTGCCTCTGCGCCTTTGAGCGGGCATACCGCTCGGGCAAGATCGACTTTCCGAAGCCGCTCAGTTGTCATTTATACCCCGTCCGTCTGACCCGTTACAGCGGCTTTACGGCGGTCAATTACCACCGTTGGGAGATTTGCCGTTGTGCAGAAGCCTTAGGCCGTCAGACGGGAACACCCCTATACCGATTCCTAAAAGAACCACTCATACGGGCATTCGGTGAGGAATGGTATAGAGAAATGGAAGAAATAGCCGCTTTATTGGAGCAAAATCCACTAAAACGATAGGTCTGCCAATAGGCCAAACGGGAATCAATTCCACACAGGGGGGACAAAAAAAGAAAGGCTGCCGGCAGTAATTGCATGGCAGCCTTATTTCATTCGGAAGTGTATCAGTAGGAGCAATCCCTACCACAGACAAGACGTCGAATAGAGAGAGTCATTACTCAGCCGAAGCCGGTTGTTCGGTCATCAGCTTGTTGAATTCGTCCGGAGAAACCGTCTTGGCATCGATATCGAGCTTTTCTTTCAGTGCGGCAGCGAGCTTGTTCTCCGTAGCGCGGTCGAAGAAATTGCGACGAGTATCTTCCTTCTCCATCATCGTATTGGCATAGCGTTCGAGAGCATCCTGAGGAACGGCGGACATGCCATACTGGGCAAACTGATTCTTGGCTACCATGATGGCGAAGCTCCTGACGTCTTGCGGCGTAACCTCGATGTTGTTCTTCTTGACCAGATCTTCCTTGATCACGTGGAAGGTCAGATCCTTGATCATGGCAGGATATTGTTTTTCCAATTCTTCATCACTCCACTCCGTATGCGACAGCTTCAGCCAGCGCTTCAGCAACGCATCGGGGAACTGTAGCTCACCTACCTGAGCTTCCAACACGCGACGCAAATCCAAGAGGAATTTGTAGTCGCTTTCGGCTGTAAATTGCTCGCGAACACCTTCGGTCACCTTGGCACGCAAGTCCGATTCGTTTTTGATATCCGTCTCCTCACCGAAAGCCTGCTTGAAGAACTCTTCGTTCAGCTCTGCCTTTTCATGACGAGAGATGCTGCTGATCTCAAAAGAAAAGTCGCCCGTATGCTCTCCGATAGCTGATTTGTCCACCTTCAAGAGAGAAGAGAGTTCGTACTCATTGTTATTGTATGCCTTAGCAGGATTGAATACGACAACGCTGTTCTTGGCAGCACCGACGAATTTGTTCTTCTCTTCTTCGTCCTTTATATAGGCCGGGAGCAACATAGCTTCCTCCACACAGATACCACCCTCTTTGGGCTGTCCGTTCTCCAACTCGCAGAGGCGACCCTTCACTACATCATTGGCACCCACTTCATCAGCCTCCACCGAGTGTCCGTAGCTGGAGCGCATGGATTCGATCTGCTGGTCGATCATCTCCTCTGTGGGTTGGATCGTATAATAAGGTACGCGAACGCTCTTGTCTGCCACTACGTCTACTACAGGGCTGAGAGCCAGATCGAATACGAATTCGAAGTCGTCAGTGGTATCGAAGTCGTACTCCTTCTGCAATTCCTCATTAGGCATAGGCTCGCCCAGTACATTGAGCTTGTTGTCTGCTATATAGCGATAGAGTTCACGACCGACTACGCGGTTGATCTCCTCTGCTTTGACACCCTTGCCGTACATTTTCTTGATCATACCCATCGGCACCATTCCCTTGCGGAACCCAGGGACATTGGCACGTTGGCGATAGGTACGCAGTGCTTTTTCCACTTCGTTGGCATAGTCAGCCTTCTCGATTGCTACGGTAGCAATGGCATTGACGGCATCCGTATTCTTGATCGATACGTTCATTTTCTTCTTTATTATCTTGGAGTTATTGTCTTTTTGGCTTTGAAAAACCGCGTAAAAATTTCCGCCAAAATTAGCCGAATTCTTTGAAAGCCGCAAATATGAAGCACTTGCATATTCTACGGCACATGCCTCCCCCAACTGAAACAGTCGTGAAGATTGAGATAATATCTCCCTCAGTCCTATCAGGCACACGGTCTTGAAAAGAGAGCCCATAAAGTATAGAGCGATGAACGCTCGTTACTCAATGGCCAAAGTCTACGATCCATTGACAGCCTGCTCGACCAGAGAGTGAATAGAACCCTATCGATGCTCTCTCCATCTACTCCGAAAAAGATTTATTTCCCTCATTTCGGGGAGCCGATACGGCACCCCAAACATGCGCCAAAAAAGTTTTCAACAACGAAGCAGAGTTTAGAATGATTCTAAATAAGGTTCTAAAAAGAAGCAGACTTCGATCTCAAAAAGAAGAGAAAACAAACTTTTTCAGCTCAAAATCCACTTTCAAGAACATCGCACAACGATCTATATATAAACCATTTACGATATATATACAGATCGTTTTCGATTTATATATCAATCGTTTTCAATTTATATACAGATGGTAAATGATTTGTATATAAATCGTAAGCGACTGAAAGCCTTTTCGAGAGCCGATAAAACAAAGGCACCCGTCGAACTGAGTCTAATTCGACGGGTGCCTGATATGCTTGGAAAGGGAGTAAATATCTCCCTAAACGCTATTTCTCATATGATAAAGGCCACTTGTATGGGATACGATGTTGTCGCAGTACACGAATAGATGGGGCAAAATTGCCCTTAACAAAGGACTGGTATATGCTAAGTCGGTATGCATGTCTATGGGTCATTTGTCAAGTTGTTCTATAAATTGAGCAGGCTATTTGTATATATAGTTGTTCACATTGCTGTGAAGAACTCTCAGTTACTTTGCAAAGGTAGCAAAAAAGATAGATAACACTCTTTGCGCAAGCCATCGGTAAACTACCGAAAGAAAAGATTAGAAAGATTATTCGGGAGTCAGGTACAGACAAACATTGCAAGGGTTACGATACTTGGAGTCAGTTTGTTAGTATGATGTTCAGCCAATTCTCAAACTGCGACTCTGTGAGAGACATTTCCAATGGTCTTAATTCTGCCAACGGCAATCTCAACCACTTAGGAATAGCTCGTGCACCTTCTAAATCTACCATCGCTTACCGGAACGCTCACAGGAATAGTAAGGTATTCAGAGATATCTACTATGCCACTTTTCAACATTTTGGACAGCAGAGCTTGTGGCAACGTAGCAAATTCCGTTTCAAGGCTCCCATAAAACTGCTTGATTCCTCAATGGTGAGCTTGACGCTGTCCCTTTACGATTGGGCACACTACACCACAACAAAGGGTGCCATTAAGATGCACACATTGCTCGATTATGACACTCTTCTACCTGAATTCGTGACCATTAGCACCGGAAAATGTACAGACGACAAAGCCTCTTTTGACATTCCAATAGCTCCTCATTCAGTAGTAGTGGCGGATAGGGGGGCTACTGTAATTTCGAACTGTTGAATGATTGGGACAGCAAGCATGTACTTTTTGTAGTCCGCCATAGGGACAACCTCCTTTATGAGCCTATCCGAGAACTCGCCTTACCACAACACGCAGCTCAAAATGTACTAATAGATGAAATTATTAAACTCAAGGGAGCCAAGACGAGTTTGAAATACCCGAAAAGACTTCGACGCATTGCAATATGGAATGAGGAACACGAGTTTACGCTTCAATTGCTCACTAACAATATGCAATTAGCTGCATCAACCATCGCAGAGCTCTACAAGTCACGGTGGCAAATCGAAATTTTCTTCCGTAATCTCAAACAATTACTACGTATAAAGAGCTTTATTGGGACATCTCGCAATGCTGTGGAAACGCAGATATGGACTGCCCTAACAACAATGTTGCTACTCTGTTGGCTAAAGCATACTGCTCGTTACAAATGGGGGCTGGCAAACCTTGTCGTGTCGTTAAGGCTGAATTAGGGGAAAGGCGGGATTAAAATTCTTATTTTTTCGTTGGGCTGTATAACTCAACGGGTTACGCCTAACTCATAATTTATTTAGGACAACATTGGTTTCTACCTGAAAAACTTCCTATTACACAATGAATTAATAAATAAAATGTAGGCCAATTGCCGTGCAAAGGTCTCATATATATGGAAAACGGCTATCTTTGCGAGGTTAAGTCCATCATAAGACAAAAACAGATGACAATCAGAAAGCTCATTTTTTTCGCTGCACTGACATTCCTTTTTGCATCCTGCGGAGAGTTCATAAGGATACAACAGAGCCCCGATGCAACCCTCAAGTATTCTTATGCCAAGAAGTTCTACAACGAACGGAAGTACAGCAAGGCAGCCTCTTTGCTGGAAGATGTGCGAGGCATATACGACGGCACGAGCGAAGGCGAGCAGCTGATGTATCTGCTGGCAGAATGCTATTTCGAGATAAAGCGCGACGCCGATGCCGGTCTCTGCTATCAGGAGTACTACAATAAATATCCCAAGGGAGCACGCGCCGATGAGGCCCGCTACAAAGCAGGATATTGCTTCTACCAAGCATCACCAGACTCGCGATTAGACCAATCGGACACTTATTCGGCTATTCAGGAGCTACAGTCATATCTCGATTTTTATCCCAATGGCAAATACACCAAAGAGGTTGAGAAGATGCTGTTCGACCTGCAGGACAAACTTGCTTATAAGGAGTACAGGACGGCCAAGCTCTACTACAATCTCGGTTTGTATTTGGGCAATAACTACCGCTCTTGCATAGTCACAGCAGAGGCTGCATTGAAGACTTATCCATACACCAAGCATCGCGAAGAGCTGGTCTTCCTGATGCTTCAGGCTATGTACGAAGAGGCTTCTTTCAGCGTCAGCGAAAAGTTGCAAACGCGCTACCGTGATGTGGCAGACCAGTACTTTGCCTACATCAATGAATATCCTAACGGGAAATACCTCAAGCAAGCCAAAAAGATCTACGACAACGTCAGCAAGCATATCTCACAAGACGCTTGACGAATGCTCATATACACCGGGGAGTCTCTCCCATCGCAGCGACATGAAGGAGGCGGCAGAGGGTGGATCGACAAGGGAGCCGATCGGAAGGGAAAGGCTCTGGCACAAGTACGACTAAAAACAAAAACAATCATAAAAATATATGGAGCTTAAGAAAATGAATGTCCCCATGGACACCATTACGCGCGACATGGTACGTCTGAGCGAAGACACGGAGAACGTGTACGAGACAGTGATGATCATAGCCAAGCGTGCCAATCAAATCGGGCAGCAAATGAAACAGGATTTGGAAAAGAAGCTTCAGGACTTTTCTTCTTCAAATGACAGTCTGGAGGAAGTCTTCGAAAATCGTGAACAGATCGAGATCTCGCGTTACTATGAGCATCTACCCAAACCCGGTCTGATAGCTACGGCAGAATATGAGCAGGACAAGCTCTACTACCGTATGCCCGGAGCAACATCCACGAACGACTGATCTCTATTGACAACGCCAACTTTTTCGACTTATGTGGCAGAGAATTCAGACACTGTGGCTCCTGCTTGCAGGTATAGCCATGACGGTACTTCTATTCAAACCGATAGGGCTTTTGACAGAGCCGGAAGGACAAGGATACGTGATGAACGTATTAGGACTATATGTACCGGCTACCAATGCGCTGGTCAAGTCCACTTGGGGCCTTTTTGCACTTGATGCCATCATCGTACTAATCTCGTTCGCTACCATATTCCTCTACAAAAAGCGAATCTTGCAGATCAGACTATGTATCTTCAATATCCTCGTGACGATAGGTTTTCTTATCTATTTGGGGATTCAGATTTGGCAGATATGCTCGGCTGAGAACTTGGAGTTCGGATTCCGTTTTTGGCTCTGCATGCCAATAGTCTCCATCATCCTGCACTACCTGGCCATTCGCGGTATAGGGGCTGATGAAGCTATGATACGAGCAGCCGAACGCCTGCGATAAGCTCGCCTTATCCCGTCCCGAATCAGGACGTGCTCACTTACCCTGTACAAAGTATGCCTCTGCCAAAAGAGCGTACTTCGTACAGGGTATGTTTTTGTCGGATGGGAGAAGGGCATTATCCGTAATTCGAGCCACAATAATTCCACTCGTGGCACGTGAACCCTTATTCGCATTTGGACGAAAGGAGTAACTTTGTTTGAAAGAGGGTAACGCCGCCGTACGTTATTCGGCTTGGCACTTCCCCTCATACCTCTTAAAAACATTCAAGAAAAATGGAAAACGAAAGCAAAACCATCAACATCGAACTGCCCGAAGAAATAGCTCAGGGCAACTACTGCAATCTCTGTATCGTGATGCACTCTCCGAGCGAATTTATCATGGACTTCATCCGTATGGTTCCGAATCGGGACAATGCACGAGTTCAGAATCGCATCATCCTGACTCCGGACAATGCCAAAAGGCTTTTGACCACTCTCTCGGACAACATCCGTCGCTACGAAGCAGAACACGGCGAGATCCGTATCGAGCAACGTGTATCGGATGCCACATTTACATTCCCAACCAAAATAAAAGGCGAAGCCTAAGAAATGCTTTCCTCTCCTCCGTCCGATCCTCTCAAAATAGTGGCGGAAGCATCCGTACCCTATTTGAGAGGTATTGTCGATCCCGTTGCTGACATTACTTACCTGCACTCGGGCCACTTCTCTCCCGATACGATACGTCATGCCCGGGCACTGATCGTCCGCAGCATCACCAAGTGCACACCGGCTCTTCTGCAAGGTACTGATGTACGGCTGATAACGACTGCCACGGCCGGATTCGACCATATCGACCGCGAATACTGCGAAAGCCATGGTATCCTCTGGCGCAATTCTCCCGGCTGTAATGCTACGGCCGTAGCGCAGTATGTAATGTGCTGCCTGTGCCGTCTGGCTTTGCGCGAGGGATTTTCCCTGAGAGAGAAGCTAATGGGTATAGTGGGTGTAGGCCATGTAGGCGGTGAGCTGAAACGTTTGGCCTCCGCCTATGGCATGAAGCTCCTGCTCTGCGATCCTCCTCGGTCGGAGGCAGAGCGGGACAGTAGCTTTCTTCCCCTAAGCCGACTGGCGGAGCAGTGCGACATTATCTCATTCCACGTTCCCCTCACCCATGAAGGTCCTCATGCCACCTACCACCTCATCAATGAAGCTTTGTTACGAAGCTGCGCAGACAAAAAGCCCATCCTGATCAATGCTTGCCGAGGAGCCGTAGCGGATACCCAAGCTCTTATTCGGGCTGTCAGAAACGGATGGCTCCAAGCCCTCGTAATAGATTGCTGGGAAGGAGAACCCAATATAGACCTCAGCCTGTTGGATTTGGCAGACATCGCGACTCCTCACATTGCAGGATTCTCTGCAGATGGAAAAGCCAATGGAGCCAGAATGTGCCTTGAAGCCATTACAGAAGTATTCGGACTGGAATTTCCCCTGCTGCATACTTTAGCCCCTCCCCCACCGACTCATCCCATCATAGACCTGACGCTCTTCCCCGACCATCGTATCGAAAGGGCTTTGCTGCATACCTTCGATCCGCTCGTACCGGATCGGTCGCTAAGAGCATCGCCGAAGACATTCGAAGAACAACGCAAAGCCTACCCACACCCTCGTGAGATGAAAGCTTTCACTGTCATAGGAGCCACTATGGAAGAGGCGGAAATTCTTCGTGGGATGGACTTCATTTCATAACAGAAAATCATGGAAACCAAACGAATCATTGTCGTAGGAGCGACCTCAGGCATCGGGCTTGATGTAGCTCGCCTGTTTATCTCTCGCGGTTGGCTCGTAGGTGTTGCCGGTCGCAATACCCAAATGCTTGATGCATTGAAGCAGGAGAATCCCTCTCAGGTTTATACAGCAGTAATAGACATCACGCATTCCGATGCTCCTGAACGGCTGTCTCGCCTCATCGAAGAAATGGGCGGTATGGATATATACTTCCACTCGTCCGGTATCGGTTATAACAATCCGCAACTGGACGAAACGAAAGAACTGGATACCCTCCGCACCAACGGAGTGGGATTTACCCGAATGGTCGGTGCCGCCTACCGCTATTTTCGCCTTCGGAAAGAGGGCCAAATAGTAGCCATCAGTTCGGTAGCAGCAACAAGAGGAATGGGATCCGCTCCTGCCTACTCCGCCACGAAACGCTTCCAAATGCACTATCTCCAATCCATACGCCAATTGGCCACAGCAGATAGCCTGCACCTGACCATCACGGAGATTCGTCCCGGATTTGTCGATACCCCCCTGTTGCGAGACGGGAAGTATCCGATGCTGATGGAGTCCAAGACAGTTGCCCAAGCAATAGTAAAGGCTGTCATCCGTCGAAAAAGACTGCTGACTTTCGACTGGCGGTATTGTTTGCTGGTTGCTTTCTGGCGTATGATCCCCGTTCGAATATGGGAGAAAACAAGAGTATAAGGTCGAAAACTGGTATTAAGTGAGCTGTTATACGCCTTTTGGGCCTATTATAGTTGCACGGGAAATACATCGCCTTATTTTTGTACTGTGTTTTTCATGGTATTAGATTTTAAGGTTAATAAGGAAGTAAGGGCTGTCGGGAGATAGCCCTTATTTTTTGAAGTCCGCCCTCTGACAAATCCCCCCGTTCCATCCTCTAAGTCCTTCCTTCATCTTCTTTGTATCCGATCAGAATACGAATAAGCATGAAAAATCATATGGAAAAGATCTGCAATTTCACTGCCACGAATGCCGAATCATCCCTGTTTACACCATCCATCGGTATAAAAACATGTGCCAAAAAAGTTTTCAACAACGAAGATGAGTTTAGAACCATTCTAAATAAGCATCCAAACGCAAGTGCTTTTTGCCGTCAAAGAGATGATAAAACGAACTTTTTCAGATCAGGATACGAATATTGCAATACATGATAACGATCTATATACAAATCATTTACGATCTATATACAGATCGTTTTCGATTTATATACAAAACGATTTTAATTTATATATAGATCGTAAATGATTTGTATATAAATCGTGATCCGAAAAAAGCCTTTTCAGGAGCTGAAATAAAAGAGGCACCCACTCGATTCGTGGCCGAACCGAGTGGGTGCCTTATGTATTGGGGTCTATTATGGAAGTATTATCCCAATCCTATCCGTTGCCGATATATATATGTTTGGGGAAGCAATATACGGTGCACGTATGAGTTCGGCCCGATCGGCCGGACAAATCAAGAGAATGAGTAAAGTTCGGATACATGTCTAATGTCATTTGTTCGTTTAATACAAAACACTGTCGTTCGATAGAATCTCGCTGATATACTGCGATTTGGCTTTAGGAAGAGATTCCTATCGCTCTGCAAATGTAACGAAAAAGACCGACCGGAAAGAAACCCTTGAAGGAAGCGACATTCGATTGTAAATTTCAGAATTAAGTATACAGCTATAGCCGAAATAGGGATATTCACAGATTTTGAAACAAATAAATTTACTGACAGCTTTGTGCCGTAACGAAAGGCTTTGGAGCAGAGCCTATAGAGACAAAACAGAATTTGAGAGCTTGAGCAGAATTGGATACAACTATTTTTAATTAACTTTGGAAGTGCAAAAAGCTACAATAAGCATAAAACGATGTAGAGTGATGATCGAAACTTCAAACAAGCAAAACCACTGACGATTTCAATAGTTGTACAAAAATGGAGGAAATAAAAGCGGATTTATATTTAGGTGACAGTAAAGAACAACTGAAATTACTCCCGTCTAATTCAGTTGATTTAATTATAACATCACCGCCTTATGCAGATCAACGAAAAAATACTTATGGTGGTATTCGACCAGATAAATATGTAGAATGGTTCCTACCTATTTCCGAACAATTATTACGAGTATTAAGGCCTTCTGGCACATTTATACTAAACATAAAAGAAAAAGTCGTAGCCGGAGAAAGGAGTACTTACGTTATGGAGCTAATCATTGAAATGCGTAAGCAGGGGTGGCTTTGGACAGAAGAATTCATTTGGCATAAGAAAAATTCATATCCGGGGAAATGGCCTAATCGTTTCCGGGACGCTTGGGAAAGACTTTTACAATTTAATAAAGATAAACGCTTTAAGATGTACCAAGAAGAAGTTATGGTTCCCATGGGAGATTGGGCCAAAACAAGACTTCAAAAGCTTTCCACAACAGACAAGATTCGGGACAATTCTAAAGTTGGTAGTGGATTCGGGAAAAACATTTCCAATTGGATCGACAGAGATAAAGCATATCCAACCAATGTCTTACATCTCGCAACAGAATGCAATAACAAAAATCATAGTGCAGCATTTCCAGAAGGATTACCAGAATGGTTTATCAAATTATTTACAACTGAATATGATACTGTCCTTGATCCTTTTATGGGTTCAGGCACCACTCTATTCGTTGCCAACAGGATGAAAAGGAACTCTATCGGTATAGATGTAATACCCGAATACTACACAATGGTAAAGAATCGTCTCAATCATATTGATCAATATTTATTCGAAGACCCATCAAACTATGAAAAAATTAAAAATAAATGACGTAAAAAAATACGTTGAGAATGAAATAAGTAATTTCCACACAAATCGCATTGACAGTCTCGAAAAATTAAAACTCGAAAAAGTATTAAAACGCAAAAACCCATACTTATTTAAAGCAAAAAATGTTTTGACGGCAGAACAAATTGTTCGGGGATTTGTAGATGCACATATTTCCTCTAATGAAGAAACTATTTTTGGCGATTGGCTAGAGGGATTAGCCATCTTTATCAACAAAAAGGTATATGGAGGCCAAAAGTCAGGAATAGAGGGAGTCGACTTGGAATTTGAGAAGGACAATACAAGATATATCGTCTCCATAAAATCAGGTCCTAATTGGGGTAATAGCTCGCAACAAAAAAAGATGATAGCGGATTTTAACACAGCGAAGAAAACATTACGTACAAGCAAATCAAATTTAAATGTTATTGCTGTGAATGGATGCTGCTATGGACAAGATAATAAACCGGACAAAGGAGCATACTATAAATATTGTGGACAACGCTTTTGGGAATTTATTTCTGGCGATAAAGATCTCTATACTAAAATAATTGAACCACTTGGGCACAAGGCAAAACAAAAGAATGAAGAATTTATCAATTCATACACAAAAACCATCAATAAATTTACAAAAGAATTTACAAAAGAATTTTGCAAAGAAGATGGAGACATTGATTGGGAAAAATTAGTACAATTCAATTCTTCTCAAGAGTGAAAAGAAAAACAAATACTCTCACCTCAAAAGAGGTGTAACTGCCCCGAAGAGAGGGAATATCCCTTTTGGCACCTCCTTGACCTTAGACTGCTATCTTTGTAGCACATTGATCCCAAACAAGACAAAAAACAACCATTATGATTCTATCCACAACCCCCAATATCGAAGGACGACGCATTCGCCAGTACTGCGGCATAGTCTCCGGTGAGGCCATCATGGGAGCCAACATTGTACGCGACTTTTTTGCGAGTATCCGAGACGTGGTCGGCGGACGCTCCGGCTCCTACGAGGAAGTAATCCGCAAAGCAAAGAACGAAGCACTGGACGAGATGCAGCGTGAAGCCATGCGATTAGGTGCCGATGCCATTCTCTCCATCGACATCGACTACGAAACGATCGGCACATCCATGCTGATGGTTGCCGTTTCCGGTACGGCAGTCATATTGGAATAGTTCCGGAAGGTGGCTTCTTGATACACCCCCTTCTCCGACTATTCTGATCAAATACGAATGCTCACACTTACTCCGGAAACAAACTGCTTATTCTGTACCGAAGCCTGTTTTCGGCCGCACATTCTTGGCAGTCGAGAGGTGCCTTTCTGCTCCTTTACAGAGCCTACTGGAGCTAGGTTCAGTTGCCTCGCGAGCATAAGCGAACTCAGAAAACTTTATTTTTGAGAAAAGGCTTGAAAGTTCCAAACACATTAGCTACTTTTGCCGGAGTAATCTCTTACTATTATTTAGAGTTCTCTATGAAGACCCAAGAAATTATGACAATGCTGGAGGCTAAGCACCCCGGCGAAAGCGAATTCCTCCAAGCAGTGAAGGAAGTTCTTCTCTCAGTAGAAGAAGTGTACAACCAACATCCCGAGTTCGAAAAGAACGGTATCATCGAGCGTATCGTAGAGCCGGATCGTGTATTCACATTCCGTGTACCCTGGGTAGATGACCAAGGTAAGGTACAGGTAAACATCGGCTACCGCGTTCAGTTCAACAATGCCATCGGTCCGTACAAAGGCGGTATCCGTTTCCATCCTTCAGTGAACCTCTCTATCCTGAAGTTCCTCGGATTCGAACAGATGTTCAAGAATGCACTCACTACTCTCCCCATGGGTGGAGGTAAAGGTGGTGCCGACTTCTCTCCCAAGGGCAAGAGCGAAGCCGAAATCATGCGTTTCTGCCAGAGCTTCATGACCGAATTGTGGCGCAACATCGGTCCTGACACCGACATTCCTGCCGGTGACATCGGCGTAGGCGGTCGCGAAGTAGGTTATATGTTCGGTATGTACAAGAAGCTCGCTCGTGAGCATACAGGTACGCTTACCGGCAAGGGATTCGAGTTCGGCGGTTCTCGTCTGCGTCCCGAATCTACCGGTTTCGGTGCTGTTTACTTCGTACAGAACATGTGTAAGCAAAATGGCGTAGACTACAAGGGCAAGACTGTTGCTATCTCCGGATTCGGCAACGTTGCTTGGGGTGTAGCTCAGAAAGCTACCGAGCTGGGCATGAAAGTTGTTACGATCTCCGGTCCTGACGGCTATGTTTACGATCCCGACGGTATCAACACACCGGAGAAATTCCAGTGCATGCTTGACCTCCGCGACAGTGGCAATGACGTAGTATCTGACTACGTTAAGAGATTCCCCAACGCTCAGTTCTTCGCCGGCAAGAAGCCTTGGGAGCAAAAGGTAGACTTCGCTATGCCTTGCGCTACGCAGAACGAGATGAACCTCGAAGATGCCAAGACACTGCACAAGAACGGTGTTATCCTCGTAGCTGAAACTTCTAACATGGGTTGTACGGCCGAAGCCAGCGAATACTATGTAGAGCACAAGATGCTCTTCGCTCCGGGTAAGGCTGTTAATGCAGGTGGTGTTTCTTGCTCAGGTCTCGAAATGACGCAGAACGCTATGCACCTCGTTTGGACGAACGAAGAAGTGGACAAGTGGCTGCACCAGATCATGCAAGACATCCACGACCAGTGCGTTACTTACGGTAAGGAAGGCAACTACATCGACTATGTGAAGGGTGCTAACATCGCCGGCTTCATGAAGGTAGCCAAGGCTATGGTAGCTCAGGGCGTTTGCTAATCCCTGACATCACTCCCCTCTGCTCACAAAGAGCAGATACAAAAACGAAAAAGCAGAGACGTATCTCCCCCTCGGAGGTACGTCTCTTTTTATTTCCCCAACAATATGTATTTATAAGAATTTGCACCCGAAATTCTTACACAAAGTTTGTCTCGCATATCCCGAATGTCCTTACATTTGGGGAGATTCGTTCTAAATTCAATCAATAATAATAGTATGAAGAAGAGAAAACAGCTATCGCTGGCGTTGGCGTGGTCGCTGACTTTGCTTCCGAGGGGAGGATACACGGCATTTGCCCAAGCAAACACGACAGATCAAACGGTGAAACTTCAAAACATAAACCCGATGCAAAAACGTATGTCCTTTCGACAGGAAATGCTCAGTGAACTGACAGACCTATTGGTAAGACGCTATGGCAAGGAGGTTCATTTTCGAGCTGACCGTGGCACTTCACAAGTAGCTGCTTTATGGCGAGCCAGGGATGGCGACGTCGAGGCTTTTCGCACATTCGTACTCGAAAACTTCGAACCTACGCTCGAAGGTCAGCGTCGTATGTATAGTACGCTGGAGCGGAATCTGGAAATCCTCAACGGCTACTTCAACAAGATCGATCTGGCGCTGAAAGAACCCCTCCACCTCAAAGGTCCGGAGATCAGTTCTCTGGATATGATCTTCGGTGGATACAACGCATCGGCACACATGAGCGATGATCTCTATGCGAATAAGGCCGGGTTGATAGCTGCGCTGAACTTCCCCTACTACTCTCTTACGGAGAAGATGGAGCTGGGAGCGAATTGGAGCAGAGAGGAATGGGCTTTTGCCCGAATAGGCGACCGCTTCGCTTCGCGTATACCGGCCGAAGTACACCAATATGTATCGGAGACTTTGACACGTGGGGATGCGTACATATCCGAGTACAATATCTGTATGGGCTACCTCCGGCGTCCGGACAGCACCACTCTCTTTCCTCGTGATATGAAGCTGATCACGCACTGGGGACTGCGAGATGAGATCAAGAGCAACTACGCAGACCCCAAAGACGGACTGGAAAAGCAGCGAATGGTATACGCGATCATCAAAAGGATCATCGACCAAAGCATCCCACGAGAAGTAATCAATAAGACGGACTTTCAGTGGGATCCGCTCAGCAATATGCTCTACGACTCGGCCGGCACTGCTACCCGAGGTCATGCCGAACCCGATACGCGATATGAATATTTCCTGGCCAATTTCCGTGCGATGCAAACACAGGATGCGTATATGCCACATCAGCCGAACCAGATCCTGCGTGCATTCGAGGGAGAGATGGAGATTCCGCAAGAAGACGTCAAGCGACTATTCGAGACCCTGCTCTCCTCTCCACAGGTAAAGAAGGTGGCCCAACTGATCAGCAAACGATTGGGACGCCCGTTGGAGCCGTTCGACATCTGGTACAATGGCTTCCGCTCGCAGTCCGGCATGCCGGAGAGCGAATTGGACAAAATCACCGAAGCCAAATATCCTACACCCGAAGCTCTGAAAGCCGATCTGCCGAACATCCTGCGCAAGCTGGGATTCGAAAGCAAAGATGCCGAGCGGATAGCTTCTTTGGTGATGGTGGATCCTTCGCGAGGTGCCGGCCATGCAGCAGGATCGATGATGCGCAATGACTTTGCTCACCTGCGCACACGTATCGCCGATACGGGGATGGACTACAAAGGATACAACATAGCCGTACACGAGTTCGGACACAATACCGAGCAAACCATCACGATGAACGATGTGGACTACTACATGCTCAACGGCGTGCCGAACACGTCTTTCACCGAAGCCGTCGCTTTTCTCTTCCAAAAGCGGGATCTCGAACTTCTCGGTGTCATCAAACCCGATCCGCAGAAAGAGTACAACGAGGCTCTGACCAACTTCTGGAATTGCTACGAGATCATGGGCGTATCCCTCGTAGACATGGCCGTTTGGGAATGGATGTACACGCATCCCGAAGCTGATGCACACGAACTGAAACTCGCCGTCATGGAGGCAGCCAAAACCGTTTGGAACAAGTACTATGCCGGCATTCTCGGAGAAAAGGACGAGACCATTCTGGGCATCTATTCACACATGATCAATTATCCGCTCTACCTGCCCAACTATCCGATGGGGCATATCATCGACTTTCAGATCGAACAGTACATCAAGGGAAAATCCTTGGCCGTGGAGCTGAAGCGCATGCTCGTACAGGGACGGCTGGTGCCACAGTACTGGATGAAACAGGCTGTGGGTTCTCCCATATCGGTATTGCCCGTACTCAAAGCCGTGGACGAAGCTCTCACGAAGGTGAAGTAATCCATGCAAGCCTCTCGACCTCTTTCAGAGAATAACACTGTGTAATGTAAGGACGATCTAAAACGATTTACCTATAGAATAGAGCCAAGAGAAAGGGGGCTATGTCAAAATTCGATTTTGACATAGCCCCCTTTGCTTTGAAGTGCACCCAAAAAGTTGGACAGGTTAAACATTATCCGGTTATAGAAAGAGTTCGGTATTGCACCGGACTCTTTCCTTTTAACCGTGATTTTAT
>NZ_JRAT01000025.1:0-36157 GCF_000765945.1 Porphyromonas gulae | reverse complement strand
GAATGAATGTCAGACAAAAAGCTAACTTTGCTCGTGTCAACCGAAATTAGACCTAAGGGTAAGGGCTGTCAACCTAAAGTAGAATTATAGAAAGAACCAGTAAACCAATTGTAGAACGATCCCGCCCAACTGTCAACTTTTTTCAGTACACGTCAGTGTCATTTAGGGGTTGCCATTCCAATCATCCCAAACTTACCTTTTCGAGAACACGAGCGAAAAATATCCCGATTGCGGTTCGTGATTTCTGAGAAAGTGGCGCGAGATTTTTTTCGTTGTGGCGCGTAAATTTTTCACTTCCCGAACCGGAACGAATAAGTTTACGCGCCACGTTTTTTCGACCGATGTTCTGCGTTTTTTCGGTCTGTGACGTGTAACATCGTCAAGTCTGTCCCAAAGTATGCCACCTCGAATATCTTATTTGCCGACAACATCATTATGGCCAACAACGAACACTGTCAATCGCTTCTTGATATTCTTCAAACAGTGAAGTCCCGTTCCTTCGATTAACTTTCCGGCAAACGTCAGTCGATGAGAGTTTCATTACTGTGAAACTACTCTTGGCCGACTATAGACGGGAAAATTAGGAGAAAGGGTACACTTGTCCCTCCTCGTTCGATCCACTAACGCAGGAGATGGGCAGGAGAGGAGGCTGTAGGAAAGTGGTAGAGATGCACGGGAGCGGTCTGTAGCAAGTGGAGCCGACTTTGCATTTCAGGAAGTGTGATACTTTGTGTATCAGCAGGGAGGTGAGGCGACAGATCAGCCGGACAGAGCAGAAGACTCCCCGACAGAAAAACAACGGCCTCGGATTCATGAGAAAAAGAACTTAACTCCCAGCATCCGGATGCAGCATCAAACCGGAGAAAAGGGTAAGGGTAGCTCGTTTCGCCGATAATCAGGCGATGGGCGGCGAATGAGGGCAGGCGTGTGTGTGGGCTTTCCATTGTCTCAAGCCTTACCCCAGTTTTCTCGGTCGAGATTGCGGTAGCCGATGGCTTCTGCTATGTGTTCGCCACCCACATCTTCGCTGCCTGCCAGATCGGCAATGGTGCGTGCCACTTTCAAGATACGGCCATAGGCACGAGCGGAGAGGTCGAAGCGTTCCATAGCGGTCCTCAATCGTTGAAGTCCCTTTTCGTCGGGCAGTGCATAGCGGTTCATCAATTTGTCGTCCATCTGGGCATTGCAATGGACACCGGAGTAGTCGGCGAATCGTTTGCTTTGGATTTCGCGTGCTGCCACCACTCGCTGACGGATTTTCTCACTGCTTTCGGCCGGCCGGCTGTCGGATATTTTCTCAAAAGGAACGGGTGTAATCTCTACCTGTATATCGATCCGGTCCAAAAGAGGCCCCGATATGCGGCTGAGATACTTCTCCACCTGTCCGGGTGCACAGGAGCAAGCGCGTGTGGGATGGTTGTAGTAGCCACAAGGACAGGGATTCATAGCAGCTACGAGCATGAATCCGGCAGGATAGTCCACGGTCATTCTGGCTCTCGAAACGGTGATCCGCCGATCTTCCAAAGGCTGCCGCATCACCTCGAGAACGGAGCGGTTGAACTCGGCCAGCTCGTCCAAGAAGAGCACGCCATTGTGAGCCAGACTGATCTCTCCGGGCTGCGGATAAGTGCCGCCACCCACAAGGGCTGCGGAAGAGATGGAATGGTGGGGCGAACGGAAAGGGCGTTGGGTCAGGAGCATGGAATTGACCCCCAACTTACCGGCCACGGAGTATATTTTGGTCGTTTCGAGCGATTCGCCAAGTGTAAACGGAGGAAGGATTCCGGGCATTCGCTTAGCCATCATGGATTTCCCACTGCCGGGACTCCCCACCATGATCAGATTGTGTCCGCCTGCAGCCGCCACTTCGAGGGCGCGCTTCACCTTCTCCTGTCCCTTCACCTCCGAGAAGTCGAAAGATACCTGCTGCTGATGGTCGAAAAATTCCCTGCGGGTATCGACTATAGTGGGCTGTAGTTGATCGCCTCCGTTGAAATGGCTGATCACCTCTGCTATATGCTTCACACCATAGACATTGAGGTTGTTCACGACGGCTGCTTCACGTGCATTTTCCGCCGGGAGGATCAGTCCGTCGAATCCTTCGGCCCGTGCTTGGATGGCAATGGGCAAGGCTCCTTTGATCGGACGGAGCGATCCGTCCAGCGAAAGCTCGCCCATAATCATATAGCGCGGCAGGGAGTCTGCTCCGATAATGCCATCTGCAGCCATGAGTGCAATGGCAAGGGGCAGGTCGTAGGCAGTACCTTCTTTTTTGATATCGGCCGGACTGAGATTGATCGTAATGCTCTTTTGGGGAAAGGCGATATTCAGGCAGTCGTATGTGGAGCGGATTCTATCCAGACTCTCACGAACTGCTGCATCGGGGAGTCCTACCATGCTGAGATAGCAACCTCGGGTGATATTGACTTCGACGGTAACGGTAAGAGCATCTATGCTGTGCAGAGCAGCGGCAAAGGTCTTTACTAACATAAATACGGGGAAAGTGCGTGCGAACTATGGGAGACTGTGACCGGCATGGCGGCTGCGGATGTATCCGGCAGTGTCGATATGGACAGTATATGGGAGGCTGTCTATGCCGTATCGTTCAAGAAGTGTCGATACCTGCCCGACACTGTCCGACACGACGCGCAACGGCATGGCCAATCCTGCGGTCAGCTTTCGGAGCGATGAGTCCGGTGCAAAAAGTGCGAGGGTCAGGACTTCCGGCTTTTTCATTCCTGTTTTATTTTTCCAGGCTTTCAGGCATGCGACAGTAGCGGAGTCCGGCTTATTAGCAAAGTGCAAAAGGACATCTTGCCCCTTGTACCAGGAAAGCGTAAAGGATCGCTGATCGATATCCTTGACAAGGAAGTCCGGTGCCAAACGGCCGATTGCATACGACTCGTTCTTTCTAAGGACGGAATCAAGAGGTGCGGGGAGCCGGTGCATCGAAATACCGGAGCGACGAACGAATGCCGCATCGAAGAGATCGTATTCCTCCACCAATCTGTTTATACCGGGGGCATCGGAATGGGAGAGATAGAAGCGGAGGGCTTTGAGTCGCAGATCTGCGAAGGCTTCTGCCTTGGAGGGAAAGTCGGTCGTTCGGAGATGATCCTGATAGCTGCGGATCTCATCATCCGCTGTTTGCATGAACTCATTCAGTGTAGCATGGGTGCTTCCTCCTTTTATTTTAGGCAGGAGAGGTTGGTCGGCATCAAGCGTGATTGTGAGATCCTCTCCCCTTTCAGGATAAAGCCGAAGCACATTATTGCCTTCGTTGAAATAGAGCAAAATGCGATTAACATCGCCTTTGACTTTGTGTCGGATCCGGGCTTTGGGTGGCGTGACTCGTATTTCTTCTGTGCTAAAGGAGCCTCCTCCTTCCAGTCGAAGGACTAAAACAGAATCGCCACTGCTGAGATTGCTCAGCTTAAGTTTGAGGTGGCAAACATCGGATTCTCTACTGCATGAAAGCGTGAGGAACAGAATAAGCCCTATTACTATATAATATAGTATGCCGGATAGAGTGCGCATGGGGAAGGAGTGTTTCATGATTCTGCCGGAAGCCGGAGCAAGTATTCCTCTATGGCCTCAGGATAGTGTGCATATTCCAGAGCATGGATCCTTTCGGCAAGCGTATCGGGCGTATCTTCCGGAAGAACCGGACAGACAGCCTGACGGAGGATTCTACCATGATCATAATGTTCATCGACGAGATGAATGGTGATACCGCTTTCTTTCTCCCCCGCAGCAAGTACGGCTTCGTGTACATGATGGCCGTACATTCCCTTTCCACCGAACTTGGGCAGCAATGCCGGATGGATATTGACGATCCTGTCGGGGAAAGCCTCCAAGTAAGGAGGGGTGATATAACACATGTAGCCGGCCAGAACGATCAGTTCTATTCCCAACTCTTTCAGTAGGGCAATGGGCTTGGTTCCTTCGTGCATTTCTTTCGTAGTAAAGGCATAAGCCGGAATTTTCAGCCGTTCTGCTCGTGCCATTACTCCCGCATCGGAGTGATTACTAAGGATGACAGCCAAGCTTGCCAAACCTCTTTGGGAAAAGAAATGATACAGATTTTCTGCATTTGAGCCATTGCCGGAGGCTAAAACCGCTACTTTTCTCATTTTATTTACTATTTTTGCTGCACACAAAGAGTGCGATTGTGCAGATTTCACGGCGTCAATAATGGAAATAACACAGTATTTTCTGTACCGAATCCGCTAAACGACGCAGAATGAAACACAAAGATAAATAAGAAGATTATTAGTAATAACCATTTTAAAGAACAAGACTATGTCTGAAGTAGAAAAAAAAGTAATCGACCTCGTAGTTGACAAATTGAATGTAGAAGCTTCTGAAGTAACGCGTGAAGCCAGTTTCTCAAACGACCTTGGAGCAGACTCTCTTGATACAGTTGAGTTGATGATGAATTTCGAAAAGGAATTCAACATGTCTATTCCTGACGACCAAGCACAGGAGATCAAGACAGTCGGCGACGCCATCGACTATATCGAAAAAAACCTGAAGTAATAATACTCCGATGGAACTGAAAAGAGTAGTAGTAACAGGGTTAGGCGCCATTACTCCGCTCGGCAACACCGCTCCCGAAACATGGGAAAGCTTAGTGGCAGGCAAGAGTGGAGCCGGACCTATCACGCTCTTTGATGCCTCCAAGTTCAAAACGCAGTTCGCCTGCGAAGTGAAGGGTTTTGATCCTTTGCAACATTTTGACCGCAAGGAGGTGCGTAAGTTAGACCGCTACGCGCAACTTGCACAAGTAGCGGCCGATGAGAGTGTAAAAGACTCCGGCCTCGATTTGGACCAATTGGACAAGAATCGTGTGGGAGTGATCGTTTCTGCCGGAATCGGTGGTCTGACGACTTTCGAGAGTGAAGTGCGCGACTATAATCCGGAGAACGGGCCTCGCTTCAATCCGTTTTTCATCCCCAAGATGATCTCCGATATTGCAGCAGGCCAGATCTCAATCAAATACGGCTTCCATGGCCCGAACTACTCCATCGCATCGGCATGTGCGTCTTCTACCAATGCTCTGATCGATGCTTGTCATCTGATCCGCTTAGGTAAGGCCAATGTAATCATCGCAGGAGGCTCTGAGGCGTCGATTTGCGCTGCCGGAGTGGGAGGTTTCAATGCTATGAACGCTCTCTCCACGCGCAACGATGCTCCGCAAGAGGCCAGTCGTCCCTTCAGCGCCAGCCGCGACGGATTCGTTATGGGCGAAGGAGCTGCATGTATGGTTCTCGAGGAGCTGGAGCATGCTCTTAAGCGTGGTGCCCGTATCTACGCCGAATTGGTGGGAACAGGTCTTTCAGCCGATGCATATCACCTGACGGCAAGTCATCCTGACGGGTTGGGAGCCAAGCTGGTTATGACAAACGCCATCGAAGACGCAGGCCTGAAGCCGGAGGATGTTGACTACGTCAATGTGCACGGTACCTCTACTCCTGTCGGAGACATTTCAGAAGCGAAAGCTATCAAAGATGTCTTCGGAGAGCATGCTTATAAGCTGAACATCAGCTCTACAAAGAGTATGACGGGACACCTTCTTGGAGCTGCCGGTGCCGTAGAGGCTATGGTATGCGTGAAATCCGTACACGAAGATATCGTTCCGCCTACTATCAACCATCAGGACGACGATCAAGATCCGGAAATCGATTATAGCCTGAACTTTACTTTCAACGAAGCACAAAAGCGTCAGGTACGTGTAGCCCTATCCAATACGTTCGGATTCGGAGGACACAATGCCAGCGTTGTATTCAAGAAGTTCGAGAAATAATAGATTGATAGATAACTGCAATGTTGTCTTTGAGTACATACTTATCAAGACTCCCTTGGCGAAAGCCGAGGGGGTCTTTTGTTTTGCTTTCGGATACTCTTGGTTTCAAACCAAGGCAGATTCCTTTATATGAGCTGGCTTTTCGGCATAGCTCATGTAGTTTGATAGATGACGAGGGACACAGGCTGAACAACGAACGTCTGGAGTTTCTCGGCGACTCGGTTCTTGCCACTGCGATCAGTGGTTATCTGTATCGCCAACATCCTCATTGGAATGAAGGAGATATGAGTCAGCGGCGCAGCGCGATTGTAAAAAGACAGATCAACAACATCGTGGCGCAAAAGCTCAGACTGGACCGATTCCTGATCGTTCGCGGCGAAATATCTCAGATGAGTCCTGATATTATGGGCAATACACTGGAAGCCCTTATCGGAGCAATATATATGGACAAAGGATACCAAGCAGCGGAAAAGTTTGTCCTTACACGCTTCATTCCCGTCTTTCATGAATTGGAAGACAGCCTGACGGACACTACTACGAATTACAAATCCCTTCTACTTGAATGGGCACAGAAACACCACTTGAATCTGGAGTTTCGTCTCATTTCCGAACCTAAGCGTGCTCACGGAAATTTCAATTACGCTGTGTTTGTGGATGACCATCGTATCGGTAGCGGAATCGGCATGAATAAAAAAGAAGCTCATCAGAATGCGGCACACGATGCTCTGGAAAAGTTGAAGCGTGCACGCGATTACCGACAGAAAAAGAAATTCTCATCATCTTCAGAGTCGGAATAAAGACACAAACCCTGTACACAATAGCTTGTGCAGCAGTTTCTTATTGCATTTTCAGAAAAAGAAGCAACCCCAACGACACACCATTTCGTGTCGTTGGGGTTGTTGCTTTAGAAGTAAGCGAAGCGATCGAATTATTATTTCTTAGCTGCTTTGTTGAGCTTGCGCTTTTGAATTTCGTAGGCAAGCGGTGTAGCAACAAAGAGCGTAGAGTATGTACCGATAACGATACCGAGAAGGATCGAGAACGTGAAGCTACGCATCGTAGCACCTCCGAAGATGAAGATAACCAACATCACGATGAAGGTGGTCAAAGAGGTATTCAGCGTTCGAGCCAATGTTGAGTTAAGAGCATCGTTGATTACTTGGTAGCGATCTCTGTTAGGATACAACTTCATCGTTTCACGAATACGGTCAAAGACAACCACGGTGTCATTGAGCGAGTAACCGATGATAGCCAAGATGGCAGCGATAAAGTTCTGATCAATCTCCATCGTGAAAGGAAGAATCTTCCACAGCAACGCATACAGAGCGATAATCGAGAATGTAGTAGAAGCTACAGAAACGAATACCCCGGCAGAGAATGAAATATCACGGAATCGAATCAGAATATAAATTGCCATGAAGATCATTGACAACAACACAGCCCAGATAGCACCTCTCGTGATGTCGCTCGACATGCTGGGGCTTACCTTTTGAGAGCTAACGATGTTGTCCAAGAACTGATCGGCCGCAGGCTCTTGTGCATAGAAGCCTTTCAGACCCTGATACAGTTTGTCTGTAATCTCAACTTCTATCTCTTCGCTTTCTTCCTGAATCTTATAGTTCGTAGATATACGCACCTCTGTTCCATCTGTACCAATCGATGTAACCAAGACTTTCTCTTGCAATGGAGAAGACAAGGCGGAACGGACAGCCTCGGAAGAAACAGGCTGATCGAATTTAACTACATAGTTACGACCTCCCGAGAATTCGATACCCCTGTTGAGACCGATCGTAAAGGAAGCCACAAGACCCAATGCGATGATAACCATCGGGATGATAAAGCCCACCTTACGCTTGCCCAGGATGTTGTATGTCGGATTGACAAGAACGTTGCGAGTAAGACTTGTCGTAAATGTAACCTTATCCAAACGACCTTTTTTCGCCAGTCTCTCGAAAACGATACGAGTCAGGAAGACAGCCGTGATAAAAGAAGCGATAAGACCGATAATCAATGTAGTGGCAAAACCACGAATCGGACCCGTTCCATAGAGGAATAGGATGATACCGGTAATGATAGTCGTAACGTTCGAGTCGAAGATGGCAGAGAAAGCGTTGCCATAACCATCCGTAACGGCACGAATCGGAGTCTTACCGGCACGAAGTTCTTCCTTGATACGTTCAAAGATAAGCACGTTAGCATCCACAGCCATACCAAGCGTCAGCACCAAACCGGCAATACCGGAGAGAGTAAGCACGGCATGGAAAGATGCCAATACCCCCAATGTAAAGAAGCTGTTTACGATCAATGCACCATCAGCAATGAGGCCCGGCAAGAAACCGTAAGCAAGACACATGTAGCACATCAGAATGACCAAAGCAAGGAGGAATGACAAGAATCCGGCTTTGATGGACTCAGCACCGAGCGTAGGACCAATCACGTTTTCCTGCTCGATACTTACAGTAGCATCCATTTTACCGGAGTTGAGTACGTTGGCAAGGTCGCCCGCTTCCTCCACAGTAAAGTTGCCGGAGATCTGAGAGCGACCGCCCGTGATCTCATCGTTCACATTCGGTGCGGAATAAACCACTCCATCCAAAACGATGGCGATAGCGCGGCCTACGTTATCCTTTGTGATACGCGCCCATTTGCGAGCACCTTCCTCGTTCATCGTCATCGAAACGATTGATTCGGAACGACCGAAGTCATTCTGGATGTCACTCTTGGCAGAAGTCACCACTTCACCACCCAAGTCAGGGTCTCCCGTACGATTGGTGCGAATAGCATAGAGCTCATAGAGGTCCGTTTCCTTTTTGGTTTCGGGATCTTCGATTGCTTTAGCACCCCAGAGGAAAAGTACGTCTTCACGCGTAACCTTCAAGTCGTGAGCTTGCTGGAGCATTTCGGAGATCTGAGCCATATTGGCACGACGGGCCACACCCACTACAGCACCACCACGATTCACGGGCGTGAGCAAAGAGAAGAGTACATCTTTACGAGTAGCATCCTTGGCCTCGTCTTGCACTACTGCAGCAGAATCAGCTACAGCTTGTACGGCGGCAGAGTCTGCAGTTGCGGCTACAGAGTCAGTAGCTGCAGGCACCGTTTCGGGTGTAGCGTCTGTGCTGTTCATAGCCAACTCGCTCAGGCGAGCATTAGCAGCGATCAAGTCTCCACTAACCTCGTCGAATTTGTATGTACGCCAGAACTGCAGATTGGCACTGCGCTGCAAAAGAGAGCGAACACGCTCCGGATCTTTCACACCGGGGAGCTCCACTAGGATACGTCCCTGCCCTTCCAATCGCTGCAGATTGGGAGCAACCACACCAAAGGCATCGATACGAGCGCGGAGCACATTGAACGAAGCCTCTACAGCACTGTTATATTTTTCTTTGAGCAGATGCACTACGTCTGCATCCGTAGACTTTGCGGTAATCTGGTCGCGAAGGTCACCCGAACCGAAGATAACGGCCAAGCGTCCGTTGGGGTCGAGCTTGCGATATTCCTTCACGAAAATATCGATGAAGTCGGATTGTTCCGTGCTCTTGGCAGCATTCTCCAGAGCTTTGTTGAAGTTGGGATCCAAACTTTTGTTAGAGAGGTTGCGAAGCAGATCGCTTGCGTTAAGTTTCAAGATAACGTTCATACCCCCCTTTAAGTCAAGGCCAAGACCGATTTGCTGGGCTTGAGCTTCTTTCAGCGTGTAGCCGAACCAGACCTTCTCATTCGACATGGAATCAAGATAGGCCATTCCGGCAACATCGCCCATCGCCTTAGCCTTCTTTTCGTAACGGTTCGTAACGAAAGAGAATGACAGGTAAAACGCACAGATGATGGCCAGAGCCGATGTGATAACAATCACAAATCCTTTGTTTTGCATTTTGTCTGTTACTTATTTTATTGTTAGATTTTTTTCATCTATACAAGCATATTCATAGGGCGCAAAGTTACGTTTTTTTTTACACCATCTCTCACTTTATATATAGAAAATAGCCGACGAATCCGATCATCGGCAGCAAAAACAGTGTCACTTTGCCTCAGTTCGGGCAGTGAACCGGATCCTACAGGATTCCCCTGTCATACCAACCAAGTAGAGCAAAAGAGGCTGTTCGCCAAATGACTCAGCCGAACAACCTCTTCCACACCGAGGATCAGATCGGGAGAGTCGGAGCAGCTGCTTTCAGAGCGATTTTTCGAAAGCGATGTATGGCAAAGGCTTCTGCTTCATATGGAAAGAGCAAACCTGCCGGTAGCCAAGGCGACGGAAAAGGCTCTGTGCAGCCGTATTGGGGCTATACGTATCTATGTGTATGCAGGTGCCCCCTTGTTCGCGCGCTATCGTCTCGGCAGAGGAAAGCATGGCAGCGGCATACCCCTTGCGAAGCAGAGAGGAATGAATGCCCAGGCGGTGTATCGTATAGGCTTTCCCTTCGGTCTGCCACGGCAACGAGTCGTATTCGGCCGGCATCTGATCGTTCACGGCCATTACCCCCAAAGGGATGCCCTCTATCTCCAGCAAATAGGCTTCTCTCCGGGCTATATCCTCCCGAGCTTCCGGTTCTCCGGGGTATGCTCCCTGCCACTGAGGATTGCCGGAGGCAAGCATGGTTCGGCGAGCATCCTCCCACAGGGCAAGAATGCTGTCGTAATCGGACGGAAGAGCCTGACGGATGAGATAAATATCAGTCGAGGGACAATATCCTGTCTGCCTGCTGCCAAATGGATTCTCTATCATGTGAAATCAATAAGATGGTTGCCCCCTCTTTGTGTCTTTGGGATACGGTCTGTTGTACAAGTGCTTCGGCCAATTCGTCCAAGTAACTGTTGGGTTCGTCGAGCACAAGAAGTTCGGGACGGCTCACAATGGCTCTGGCCAATAGGACACGCTGGAGCTGCCCTCCACTCAAGTCCGAAATAGGCCGCTTGAGCAAGTCGCTTATCCGAAGATCGGAGGCTGCACGGACTAAAAGCTCTTGGTGCGAACCACGATTGCTCTCTCCGAGCAAACCCGATCGAATGACCTCCTCCACACGAATGGGGAAAGCCCTATCGATACGATTGAGTTGAGGCAGATAGCCGATCGAAGGCTTCGCACAAGGCTCCCCCTCCCGGTCGTAGAACGTAAGACTCCCTGATCGTAGTGGCAGCAACCCGATTATTGCCTTCACGAGGGTGGACTTGCCCCCACCATTGCGTCCTACGATACCGAGAAATTCGCCACGAACAACATCGAGCGAATAGTCCCTGAAGACATTTTTCTGTCCATAGCCGAACGAGGCCGACTTCAGGCTGAGCAATAAGCTACCGTTCATGAGCCAAAGTGCGAGCAATATGTAAAATTTCCTCCTCCCACGAGCTGCGCAGAGGATTGATCCTTACCGGACGAGCACCGATCTCGCGCGCAATGTCTTCCGCCTGACGCGTTTCGAATTCGGGTTGGATAAATACGATTCTGACACCATCGGCACGTGCCTGATCGATCACACTACGAAGGTGGGCAGCCGTAGGCTCTTTCCCATCCTCCTCTATGACGATCTGCCGCAGGCTGAATTCTTGGGCGAAAAAGCTGAGCGATGGGTGATATATGACGAAGGCTTTGTCTGCCTTGCCATTGGCAAACATGGTATCGACGAGCCTCTTCACGCTGTCGATACGTGCGTTGAGACGGTCGTGCCCTTTGTCCCATTTGTCTTTCTCGTTCGGATAAAGCTCCACAAGTGCATCGTATGCTGCACGACTGAGTGCCTTTGCTCCTACCACACTGCTCCAATAGTGCGGATCGTGGGCATGCAGATCTGCATGTGTATGATCTGTGCAGGAGTCGTGGAGATCCGCGCCTCCGGCATCCGTCAAGGCTTTGCCCATTTCAAAAAGAGGAAGCTTAGGGTTATTGTCCCGAATGGCCGAGAGATTTCTCTGCTCAAACCCCAATCCGCCTATATAGAGGTACGCATCTGCTTCGGACAAACGCTTCATCACGGCAGGCGAAGGGTCGTATTCCTCCGGATTGCTTCCGGCCGGCACCAATGCCACCACCTGCACCGACTTATCCGCAATGGACTCGATGAAGTATTTCTGCGGCTCGATGGTCACAGCCAGCGTACGATCGAAACCTGAAGCAGTACCCCCTCCACAAGCCGACAAGGCAATACATGCGGAGATAAAACCGAGAAAAAGCGGCAAAAAAAGAGTAGCTCCCCGACCCCAAAAGTTCGAGGATACATATCGTGAAAGTATCGTCCTGATCATAGATTGCAAATCTACCAAAAAGAAAGGCTGTGCCCTAAGGTTTTACCCTTATTCGACACAGCCCGTAGGCAACTTTTTTATTCAGGCAAATGCTCTTTGAGGCACTCTGCGAGAATTAGCGACGGATACCGAGTTCCTTGATGATGGCACGGTAACGCTCGATGTCTACCTTGATCAAGTAGTCGAGCATACGACGACGCTTACCTACCAGCATCTTCAAAGAACGTTCCGTGGCAAAGTCTTTCTTGTTCTGACGCAAGTGCTCAGTCAAATGCGCGATGCGAAATGTGAACAAAGCGATTTGACTTTCGGGGCTACCCGTGTCCTTCACTGACTTGCCATACTTCTCGAAGAGTTCTGCTTTTTTAGCTGAATCCAAATACATTTTCTTCCGTTTTTAACGTGTTAAACAATAACTACTTCCGCTACTACGGTCGTAGATCTGGCCGCAAAGATAATATAATTCCCTATACCACAGCGCGAATCTGTTTCTTCGCTCTCGTTATAACGATGCCGTTGGACGTACGGATCTACATTGGGCCAAGCATTCAAGGAAAGGTGAACTCGCCCTTCTTTGCATTTTTGGGCCCAAAAACAAGCCAAGAAAGCCGAGATTCTATTTACTTTTGTGCACTCTTTGAACAAAAATACAGCTTATGAAAAAGTTATTCTCTCTGAGTGCGGTCATCGTACTCTTAATTTCCTTGCATTCTTGCGCGCCTCGCATCATCACCGAGCTGAACAAACAGTACCCTCCTTTGCCCGAGGGAACACCTATTGCGGTCTACGAACTCGAAAACGGTAAGCGTCCCCCTTCGGAGGCTGAGCTGGTAGGGAAAGTAAGGATCGCCGAATCCGGCCTATCCCGGAGTCTCTCCTACTCGGAGGCCGTGCAGATTGCTCGCGAAGAAACCAGAAAAAGCGGTGCCAATATCCTGTACGTGATCAATCACCAACGACCCTCTATCTTCGGCAGCTCCATGCATCAGATAGGCGGACTGATGCTCCTGTCAGATTCTGTCGTGAGGAACGAGGGAGAAGGTTATCCCGACTCGCTCCTGTACGATTCGGGTCAAAGGGGGAAAATCGGCTCTCGGATCAAGGCACCCGTACACGACCTTTCATTCCATTTCGGCCCCTCTACCATCACGAATCGGACAAAAGGGCTGTCTTATTCGGAGCAGCAGCTGGAGAAAAAGCTAAGCAACGGACTTTCGTTCGTACTCCAATATAAATGTCACCCGAAAGGGAACCTCTACGGATTCGGTCTGATCGCCTCTCGATATGAAGCCGACATCACTAAGAAAATCGAATACCAGGGTATCGGATTCGCCAATCGATTAGACTATATCGCTCCCTTATTCAGCATGAGTACTGCTCTTTCGGAGCGGTGGTTGCTTGGGATGAGTTTCGGCTTAGGTTATTTGGGCTTCAAACAAACACTGACCGATATTTCCGATCCGAAGAGGGAAGGATACATCTCCGGCAGCACAGTCGGAGCAAATACGGCACTCAACATAGGATACAAGCTGAACAAACATTTAGGCATCGGGGGAGAGATCATGATGGTCGGTGGCGTTTTCCATCCGGATAACATAAAGACGACGAACATATCAGCACCCAAACCAAAAGAAAAGATGGGAGCCAATCGGTTCGACTTCACTATCGGTTTGCACGTTTACCTGTAGATCAGGATCTATCCGCAGTCGGCTGTGTACGGAAAAAATCGCCGCACACAGCCGATTGCCGTCTTACAGTGTCACCTCTTTATAGACCTTCATGAATCACACGCTCGGACAGGACGGACACGACACGTCGTGTCAATGATTCGCCATCACCCCTTTGGAGCAATACCCGTAACTCACTCATTCGAAAACACGAACCCAAAACGCTAAAATTGCGGTCTGTGTTTTTCCCAAAAGTGGCACCGGAATTTTTTCGTTTTGGCGCGGGAATTTTTTACTTCCCACGCCAAAAGCAAAAAGTTTTCGCGCCATGTTTTCAGCGACCACAAGCGCAAAAATTTTGGCACGCAAACTGATCGGGTACGGGATATCGTGTATCCGATCCTTCAATGCGAGTTCTCAATCAGTGAGATCATCGCATTTGTCAGTATCAGCCTTTCAAGCATTTATCCTTGCTAAGAGACCTCTCCGAAGCAGCAATCATGAGTAGATATTCGAGAGGGCTGATTTTCCTCAGACCTTTAGCCCTCAAGATCCCTTCCTCCGAATCAATTATTCATGTGCGAACCGTCCCCTCTCACAAATAATCTCTACCTTTGAGGAAAACAAGAAAAACCACAAGCTATTTCGCTAATCTTATTAAAATAAACAAGCAATGAACAAAGAACAATTGCAGCAGATGCGTCAGGCTCCCGGCTTTGTAGGAGCATTGGATCAGAGTGGTGGTTCTACCCCTAAAGCACTGAAGGCATACGGTATCCAACCCGATGCATATCAGTCCGAAGAGGAGATGTTCGACCTCATTCACCAAATGCGTACTCGCATGATTACTTCTCCGGCTTTCGCCACGGGCAAGATCATCGGTGTAATTCTCTTCGAACGTACCATGCGCGGGAAGATCGAAGGAGTGCCTACGGCAGACTTCCTTTGGGAGAAAAGACACATCGTCCCCTTCCTCAAAGTGGACAAAGGGCTTCAGGACGAAGCCAACGGCGTACAGCTGATGAAGCCATTCCCCGAACTCGGCAAGCTCTGTGACGAAGCTGTCGGATACCACGTTTTCGGCACCAAGATGCGTAGCGTGATCAAGCAAGCCAACGAGCAGGGTATTCGCGACATCGTAGAACAGCAATTCCAATGGGGAAAAGAGATTCTTTCTCATGGCTTAGTGCCTATCCTCGAACCGGAGGTAGACATCCATTGCCCCGAAAAGGCTAAGGCTGAGGAGATCCTCAAACGAGAACTGCTGGCACAGCTCGACAAGATGACGGAGCCTGTGATGCTCAAGATTACGATCCCGACAGTGGACAACTTCTACAAGGAAATCATCGAACACCCGATGATGCTGCGTGTAGTAGCCCTTTCCGGTGGTTATTCCCGTGAGCAAGCCAACGAATTGCTCAGCCGCAACCATGGCGTTATCGCTTCGTTCTCTCGTGCTTTGGTCGAGGGTCTCTCTGCCCAGCAGACCGATGCCGAGTTCAACGCTACATTGGAAGCATCCATCGAAGACGTTTATCAGGCTTCCATCAAGTAAAAAGCTTGGAAAGAGGAAAGCCGTAGAAGTGTAAAGGCTTCTTTCGGATTTTCCCGAATAGCGCAGGGGCTGTGTCGAGGTTTTATCCTCAGCACAGCCCCTGTTCTATTCGGTCGTTATCAGGCGATACAGTGCTTTCGCCTTAGAGATTCACGGGTGGATAGAGTTCGTTCCACCAGGTGGGATCGTCTTGCAGCCAACGGGCAAACCAAGCGAAGATACTGTTCGTCCAGCGAATGCGTCGCTCCGGTTCGAGGATGAAATGATCCTGCTCGGTAAATTCGATAAACTCTACCTCGCGTCCGAGTATCTTCAGCGCATTGTACAGATTCACACTCTCTGCCGTAGGCACATTCGTATCCACAGAGCCGTGCAGGAGCAAGAGCGGAGTATGGATCTTATCTGCCCTGAAGAGGGGGCTGTGTCCGGCATACAGATCCGGATTGTTCCAAGGATAGCTATCGGTACTGGCCACAGTGCTGTAACCCATTCCCCAATATCCGCTCCCCCAATAGTTGCTGATGGAGCTGATACCGGCATGGCTGACTGCCGCCGCGAAAATATCGGTCTTCGTCTGAAGATACTGTGTCATGAAACCTCCATAACTGGCTCCGAAGCAACCGACCTTCTTACCATTGACAAAGCTGTGCGTGCGGACAAATTCTTTTGTTGCCCCGATGATCTCATCGGCTGTCCGATCGCCCCAGGCATTGACGTGACGAGCTGCATACTCCTGTCCATAGCCGGTAGTACCGCTGGGATTGAGCGTATAGACTACGTAGCCTTGAGCAGCATACATCGCCAGCGAATAGTGTCCCTCCAGTGTTCTATTGATCGGGCTGGTTCCTCCATAGTAATAGACCAGCATAGGATATTTCTTGGAAGGATCGAATTGCGGAGGCAGGTAGTACCAACCCTCTACGACTGTGCCGTCCGGAGCCGTATAGTTCCAGTCGCGTGCCGGTGTGAAATCGATATTGGCCAGCTTCTCAGCGGAGAGATCCCATACAAGTTTTCCTTTGGTTCCATCGAGCCGATAGAGTCTGTCGGCATTGTTGGCACTCTGGCCGCTGTACCAGACAGCACCATTATCAGCTGCTACACCGAACCATTGTACTACATCCTCTCCTGTCTGAATCCGACTGATCTCAAGGGTTTTCAGATTCAGACGATAGAGCTGCTTGCGCGATCCGTTTTCGGCCCTGAAGTAATAGTAGTTGTTTTTCCTGTCGAATCTTCCTGCCGATACGCTCGGATCGAAATTCTTGGTCAAGGCTGTTGCTTTCCGCGTGGAGAGATCGAACAGGAAGAATTGCTTGTCGTAAGAATTGGGCGTCAGTCCCGATTTCAGGTTCAGTCCTATATTGCCGAAAGCATCTGCCGAACCCATTACGATCAGATGTTTGCCGTCGGGGGTGTACTGGATTCCATCGATGGAGGGATCACGAGAGATAAGCGTATCAGCCTTGCCCGTCTCCATATTGTACTCCATGATAGTGGCAAAGCGGAAAGGACGACGCGTCCAGTCCGTGGAGAGGGTACCGATCAGAGCACGCTTACTATCCGGTGCAATATCATATATATAGGTGGTAGAATAGCCGAATGTCAGCGGACCGTACACACCGCTCTCGGCATTCAACAGGTAGATCTGCGAACGATCCCGCCAGCCCGACTGTCTGTCGTCCGGATCCAGATGGCGGATAAAGAGGGGATCCTTTCCGGGGCCTTTCTCCTGTTTGTAGAAAAGATAATAGCGCGCATCGGGCGACATCCTGAACTGAGATTCAGGCAGATTGGGCACCAAGGTTCGTTCACCTTTCCCCATTGGATCGAAAGCCACCAAACGCTTTGCATTTCCTTCCTTGCGAATCACCATCAGCATATCTTCGTGCGGCATCCAACCAAGGGCATCTTTTTCGTTCAGATTGAGCAAGATATTTCCTTTGGCATCGCGCAGTTGATTATAGGTTACAGGAGGCTTATTGTCCCTGCTTACCCGATAAGAAGTAAGTACATACTTGCCCGTTGGAGAGAGACTCCCTCCCGATAGAAATGTGCCGCTCATCATGTGTTTGAGGCTCAGTCGCTCCTTACCCGTATAGTTGGGATAGAGAGCCGACGAATCGCGAGCGGCCTTCGGTTTTAGGACTACGCGCACATCCGTAGCAGTGGTATCGCCTTCGAGAAGCAGGCTCTTGAGCAGCAAACGATGTGTGCCGGGAACCAGCGAAAGGGATGCAGAGAAACGCAGCGTCGAGTCGCCCTTGGGATCCGGACTGTCAGCTATCCCTATCTGCTTGTCGTCCAACCAAAGAGACATTCGCCCCTGTCCGAATACCTCTATATCGCCCTTTGCAAAATGTTCTGCCGTGAGGGCAAAGGTATAGACCGACATTTCCGAGCGTTCTGCCTTGGATCCGGCTTTTCTTGCGGCGATACGTCCGTTCTTGTCGGCCGACACGTTGCGCAGATCTTGATCCGTCGCATCGTAAACTTGACGTAGCAAATCGGCAGGATTATACTTGGAGCCGTTCATCCCCACGGTATCCGTCTTAAAAGCAGTACGCACCGGCCACGGGCCTCCGGCCTTCATCTGCTGTATCGTCTGTGCCTCGAGGGAGGACAGAGCCGCAGCAGAGAGCAAAAGCATGAGTAATGATTTTTTCATCTCTTTATTCTATATGATTTAAGTTACGATCAGTTTTGCGGCTTCCTCCGCATCGGTGGCATAACCGATAATGGCAGCAAAAGGATGCAGACCTGTCCGATGGAAATCCGCCACGAGATCTTCCGCCCGATCGGCATCGACGGCCATCAGCAATCCGCCCGATGTCTGTGCATCAGCCAAAAGCATTTTGTGCTCTGTGGGACAATCCGCCCGAAGCATATCCCCCACGAAGCGAAGATTGCGGAAGGCAGCACCGGGTATGCAACCATCCCTCAGCAGACTGAGGCACTCCGGCAAAGCCGGTACCGATCGGCTGTCGATATGTAAGCACACGCCCGAAGCCTCTGCCAGCCCCTTGGCATGTCCGAGCAAACCGAAGCCTGTAATATCGGTGGCACCCCTTATCCCGTATTTCTGCATCAACTCTGCCCCTGCTCTATTGAGCAGACACATCTGCCCGATGGCAGCTGCATAGGCTTCACTGCCGATCAGCTCCAAACGGTGGGCCGCCATCGCTACGCCTGTCCCCAGCGGTTTGGTCAGGACGAGACATTGCCCTGCACGTACACCGGCATTCGTGACCAAATGCTCCGGATGCACTGTGCCCGTAACGGCCAGTCCGTACTTCGGTATGGGATCGTCTATCGTATGCCCTCCCATCGTAAAAGCACCACTCTCGTCTATCGCCTGCTGTCCTCCACGGAGAATATCGGCCAAAACCTCTACGGGAATCCCTTCGGAAGGGAACATGGTCAGATTGAGTGCCAACAGTGGTCGCCCTCCCATGGCATACACATCCGAGAGAGCATTGGCAGCAGCTATGCGACCGAAGATATAAGGATCGGAGCAAACCGGCGGGAAGAAATCCGTGGTTACGATCAGGGCGGTATCGTCATTGAGCCGGTACACACCGGCATCGTCGTGCGTACTCACATCCACCATGATACGGCTATCCACCGGCAAGGGTATATCGCGCAGGAGTTCGCTCAGTTTGGCCGGATCCAGCTTAGCCGAACAGCCACCGTACTCGACCGTAGAGAGCAGATCGAAGGAAGATTGGTTCATATTCCTATAGTATATGGAATGGAAATTCGTTTCAAAATAGTTTCGAGCAATTCCTCTTGAGCCGACGAAATGTGCAGACACATCCCACATTCGGCACTCAAATGAGTGGGAACTGCGATAACGCGATGAGTCAGTTCGGCTTGCTCGGCAGCCTTCATAGCCCGAATGAAATCGCGAGTGGTAGAGAAGAGGAAAAAACGACTGTCAGCTTCGTAAGACATGGCTCAAAGCATTTAGGAGATACTCCAGATCAGCCTCTTCGTGATAGGGAGAGAGCGACAAACGTACCGTTCCGGTAGCAAAGGTACCGATCGACCGATGCGCCAATGGTGCGCAGTGAATCCCCGTGCGAGTGACGATGCCGAATGCTTCGTACAGCGCATCGCCTATACGTGCAGGCGTCAGCCGGTCATGCGTCAGCGAGCATAGATAGCCCTGCTCGATCGGGTTGGCAGCAGCATACACCCGCAGTCCCGGGAACCGCTCCATCTGCTGCATACACTGTCTCCACGCGTCCCGACCGATACGAAAGGGTGGAAGTTGGCGAACGGAAGCCAGCAAAGCGGTAAGCCCAAGCACATTGACCGTACCGGCCATAAACCGCTCAGGCATCTCCTCTCTCACTGTCCAGTCAGCCGAATGCAAGCCATTGCCACCTGTGGTCAGAGGGCAGACGCTTCGTGGGTCACGGATATAGAATCCGCCCGTACCCGAAGGCCCCAAAAGTCCTTTGTGACCGGTAAAAGCCACGTAGGCCAATCCCAGTTCATCAGCTTTGAGTCGTGAAGCTCCGAGGTACTGTGTAGCATCGGCCAAGATAGGGATGCCACGCTCCTGTGTGAGCAAACGGGCTATCTCCTCTATGGGCTGAACCAGCCCATTGACATTGCTCTCCAGATTGACCACAGCAAGAGCCGTATCTGCAGGAATGGCATCGACCAGCCGATCGGTATCGACTCGTCCGTCAGGCATCGAAGGCATCAGGGCAATCTTTATGCCGACGGCATCAGCCAGACATTGGAGCGGACGCATCACAGCATTGTGCTCCATCGGGCTGACCAGCACGCTACAGCCGGCCTGCAAGGAGCCTTGCAGGATGGTATTGATACTTGTAGTGGCATTGTCCGCAAAACAGATATGAGCCGGCTCTGATACACCGATCAGATCGGCCAAAGCATCGCGCAACTCTTCTACTTCCGAAGTAACGCGCAGAGTCTCACTGTCGCGGCTACGGCCATAACTCCCCACCGGCACATCGTAGAAATGTGCCAAAGCCTGACGCATGGCATCGGGCTTAGGATAAGAAGTGGTGGCGTTATCGAAATATGTATTCATCCGCAATGCGGCAATTCATCAAGAGCAAAAGGGAGGTATTCCTCGTTACGGGAGACATTATACTGCCGACTCCGAACTGCCCGAATCCAAACAGCTGTCAAAGATAACCACATTTACCGACGTTCTCGGAGACTTGAGTGCCTCTATTCCACAGTTACGCCGATCTCCTGCATCGTGATCACGGCTTTATCTCCCGATGCGGTAGTAGCATCCAAGCGGATGAAACGTGCCCTGACGGTCTGATTCAGATCCACGGTTTGAGGTACAGGATTATTGATCACATTGGCAAACTCTCCCATAGTCGGGATCTCTCGCCACTGCACGCCATCCTCACTCACAGCCAGCCGATAGCGGACAGCTGTCGTAGGCTTGGCTTCGGCCTTATACGGCGCATAAGTAAAAGCGCGCAACACGACCTCCCGACCCAAATCGATAGTCAATGGATCGTCCGAAAGTTGCTTCCAGTCAGCACGAGGAATATCGTTCCACGACTCATCGGCAACGGCCTGCTCCGGTGGCTCGGCATAATACGCAGCTACGCGACACAGATTGACCGGCAGACGACACTGTTCTATACGCACCCGTATCCGATCCGTCTCTACCGCAGGAATGCGAAGAAGTCGCTTATAGCCGATGGTCGTACCACGGCCGATCTCCTGCCATGCTCCATCCACCCATGCCTCCACAGCGAAAGCCTCGGTTCGCTGCCCCTTGGTAATATCCTCTTGGAGCATCAGTATATTGATGCGTGCCTTCGACTCGAGTGCATATTCCTCGATGGCATGCTCTTGAATAACGGCATAGCGAGCCGAATCCGCTACCCGGTCATGAGCAAAGGCCTGACCGAGATAGTCAGCCCACTCCTTCAGTCGCGAGGCATCAGCTTCGTGAATCAGGCCTCGCCTATCGGGTGGCACATTGAGCAGGAGTACCGAATTATAACCTACGGACCGGAAGTAAATATCCACCAACTTGTCCAACGACTTGACCTTCTTGTCCTCCGCAGCATGGTAAAACCAACCCGGACGGATCGAAACGTCCACTTCGGACGGATACCAAAAGAGTTCGGCAGCGTCTTTCAGCACCTCTCGGCTGCCCAGATCCGGAGAGTTCTCCCGAATTCCCAGACGACTGCGTTCCATCTCCGAACGGGAATAAATACCCGGCGTAAGCACCGTGGCACTCCATTCGGTGGTTCGCCCCAGTCCACGCTCATTGCCCACCCAGCGCACATCGTCTCCCATGATAGCCATAACGGCTTGGGGTTGCAGTCGGCGGATAGTGTCGTAGAATGCTTCCCAATCATATTCCTGCCGCTTGCCGTTGGGGCCTTCGCCATTGGCTCCATCGAACCAAACTTCGTGTACCTCCCCATAGTGGGTGAGCAGCTCGGTGAGCTGACTGACAAAAAACCGATTGTAACGGGGCGAATCGCCATAGCACTCTGCATTGAGATCCCAAGGAGACAGATAAACGCCGAACTTCATACCATACTCTTCGCACGCAGCTCGGACTTCTTTCACCACATCGCCTTTGCCCTCTCGCCACGGAGATGAAGCCACCGAGTGGTGCGTGGTGGCTGTAGGCCAGAGACAAAAACCATCGTGATGCTTAGCCGTAAGGATTACCATGCGAAAGCCTGCTTCGCGCAGCGTTCGCACCCATTGCCGAGCATCCAGCTCCACCGGATTGAAGAGCGCAGGATCTTCTTTCCCATCGCCCCACTCACGGTCTGTAAAAGTATTGATACCGAAATGCAGAAATGCAGTCAGCTCCATCTCCTGCCAAGCCAACTGTTGCAGGGTGGGGACAACCCTTGCCGCCATCTCCACCTTCTGCTCCAAAGTGGCATCGGCAGGAAAATCCACAGACTTCAGGTAATAGACTTCTTGCTCCTGTCCAAAAACGGGAATGGCAGTAAGCAAGAAGAAAAACAGCAAGAAACGATTTGTTGTCAGGATTTTCATGTATCGTATGTTTTTAACTGCACGAAGGAGAGATGGACTGCATCTTGTAGTCCTGTCTGCATAAGAGAGGAACAACTCAACGATAGAAATCCGACACAAGTCCCCGATACTCGCGAGAAAAAAGAGCGTCAGCCTTCCGCCATCATGCTACCACCAAAATCCGATTTAGGAACCAAATATACGGAAAAAGCTGACGTGTAAGTTTGCCTCGGATAGCCTTATCGCCGTTCGTCGGATGCCTCATTTCTCATTTTGATGCACCGGCATCGGGCAAGAGCTGTCGTATTTGCCTCTTTTAGCAGGCGTTCTTTTTGTATATTTGCGCACGAATCGGAGGAGGCTGGTCCGTTCGGGGTAGCTTTCCGTACCCCTGATTTATCGATCAAAGTATCAACAATACTATCTTTTCGCGCTATGGCAGATACTAAGTATATCTTCGTGACCGGTGGTGTGGTTTCCTCTCTTGGAAAAGGCATCGTAGCAGCATCTCTCGGCAAACTCCTCCAAGCTCGCGGTTTCAACGTAGCTCTTCAGAAGTTCGACCCCTATATCAATATCGATCCCGGTACGCTCAACCCCTATGAGCACGGCGAATGCTATGTCACCGAAGACGGGCATGAGGCCGATTTGGATCTCGGCCACTATGAGCGTTTCCTCAATACGCCCACTACTCGTGCCAATAATATCACGACAGGCAGGATCTATCAGAACGTAATCCGCAAGGAACGCAAGGGCGAGTACTTGGGCAAGACCGTGCAAGTGGTTCCTCATATTACGGATGAGATCAAGCGCAACGTCAAACTTCTGGGACAAAAGAGTCAGTACGACTTTGTGATCACGGAGATAGGCGGTACGGTAGGGGACATCGAGTCCCTGCCTTTCCTTGAAAGCGTGCGCCAGCTCAAGTGGGAGTTGGGGCAGAATTGCCTCTGCGTTCACTTGACCTATGTACCCTATATCGCTGCTGCCGGTGAGGTGAAGACCAAGCCGACTCAGCACTCTGTGAAGCAGCTGCAGGAAGTGGGTATTCAGCCTGACATCCTTGTCTTGAGGACGGAGCATGAGCTTCAGCCCGATATTTTGAAAAAGGTCGCCCTCTTCTGCAACGTGGCTCCCGATTCGGTGGTACAGAGCGTGGACGTGCCTACTATCTATGAGGTGCCTCTGGTTTTGCAGCAGCAGCACATGGACGAGACGGTACTTCGGAAGGTGGGGCTGCAAGTGGGTCCTGTCCCTGAGATGCGTCAGTGGCACGAATTTTTGGAAATGAAGCATACGGCCCAAGAAACGGTTACGATCGCTTTGGTAGGTAAGTATGTGGAGCTTCAGGATGCGTACAAGTCCATAGACGAATCGCTGATGCAGGCGGCTATATATAATAGGAAGAAGCTGAACCTCATATCCGTTCACAGTGAAAAGGTGACCGAAGCTAACGTAGCCGAGACCCTGAAAGATATGGACGGCATCGTGATTGCTCCCGGATTCGGCTCCAGAGGAGTCGAAGGCAAGCTCGTGGCACTGAAATATGCGCGTGAACACGATGTGCCCACACTGGGGATCTGTCTGGGTATGCAGTGTATGGTGATCGAATATGCTCGCAATGTATTGGGCTTCAAGGATGCGAATACGACAGAAATTGAATCCAATATCGAGCACAAAGTCATCGACCTGATGGACGAACAGAAGACGGTCACTGACATGGGCGGTTCCATGCGCTTAGGGGCATACGACTGTGCTCTGCGCAAAGGATCGAAACTGGCCGCTGCCTATGGCAAGGAATTCGTACGCGAACGCCATCGCCATCGCTTCGAATTCAACAGCCAGTATCGCGAAGCATTCGAAAAAGCCGGTATGCAATGTGTGGGAGAGAATCCGGAGACGGGCTTGGTAGAAGCCGTGGAAGTGCCTGCCTGTCGCTGGTTCGTGGGGGTACAGTTCCATCCCGAATACAATAGTACGGTGGTCAATCCCAACCCCTTGTTCATGGCTTTCATCCGTGAGGCAATCAAAACGAAAAAAAAAGATAAAGAATAATCGCTTTGCCTGTCGGTTCTTTGGGTGTTGTGAAATTTTTTCCTCCCCTCTGACATACCGTAGCGAGCAGGCAACAGGATAAGGGGTACCGATATCGGTGCTGAAGATCCCCCTACGCAACGAAAATATATGGATAAAAATACAGTTATAGGTTTAGTTCTGATCGGACTGGTGATCTTTGGGTTTTCATGGCTCAATCGTCCCGATCCGCAGGAAATAGAAGCGCAGCGTAAGGCTGCGATAGAAACAGCTCGGCAGGATTCCATAGCGAAAGCCGAAGCCGAACTCCTTGCAGCCCAAACCAAGGAGGCCACACCCGACTCGATCAAACAGGCTGCCGGATATAATCAGTATGGACTGCTGGCAGCTGCGACAGCCGGTGCAGAGGAGCAGGTGGAGCTGGCCAACGGCAAGATCGCTCTCAAGCTCAGCACCAAGGGAGGGGCCATTCGGGAAGTTTTGCTTCGGGACTATAAAACGCATGATGGCAAGCCTCTCTATCTTTTCCGAGAGGGAGAGTCGGACTTCAACCTGCCTCTGCGAACCGTGGACAACAGGCTGGTCGATACGCGCGATCTGTACTTCTCTCCCATCAGCCGAACGGATTCCTCCATCGTGATGCGTCTGGCCGTGGACAGTGCTTCCTATCTTGATCTGGCCTATGTCCTCCTTCCGGATGACTACCGCTTGCGAATGACGGTAAGCGGACAGAACTTGCAATCGCTCTTCCCTGCCAATATGACGATGCAGGACATAGAATGGTCACAGCGCATTCGCCGTCAGGAGAAATCATGGAAGTTTGAGAATCAATATACCTCTATTTATTATAAGTATTCGGGAGATGAGGTGGATCGTCTGAGCGACAGTAAGCAGGAAGACAAGAAGATTTTGGAAGAACCGTTGCACTGGGTGTCTTTCAAGGATAAGTTCTTCGCCTCTGTTTTAGTGAGCGATGGATACTTCGAAAACAATAAGCTGGCGCAGAAGACGGCAGCAGCCGAGTCCGACTATCTGAAGGATTGTACCATGTCCGCTACCTTCCCGTTGGACGTTCGCCCGGGAACAAAAGCCGGATTCACTTTCTTCTTCGGTCCGCTCAAATACAATATGCTACGCGCTTACGACAAAGAGGTGAAGGCCGAGGACAACCTCGATCTCGATCACTTGGTCTACTTGGGTGCCAGTATCTTCCGATGGATCAATCGTTATATGATCATTCCGGCCTCCACATTCCTGCAGCAGTATTTCAGCAACTGGGGACTGATCATTCTCCTGCTCACGCTGGGGATCAAGCTCCTCATCTCTCCTCTCGCTTATAAGGGGTATCTCTCTTCTGCCAAAATGCGATTGCTCCGCCCGCAGGTACAAGAGATCAATGCCAAGTACCCGGGCAAGGATCAGGAATCCATGATGAAGCGGCAGACTGCTACCATGAATCTCTATCGTGCGGCCGGTGCAGGTCCGATGAGTGGGTGCTTGCCTATGCTCTTGCAGTTCCCCTTCCTCATAGCCATGTACATGTATTTCCCTACGACTATCGACATTCGTCAGCAGAGTTTCCTCTGGGCGGAAGACCTCTCCTCCTATGATGCTATTTTCAGCTGGACGGCCGATATTCCTTTGTTGTCTCAGTTCTATGGCAATCATGTCAGTCTCTTCTGTCTGCTCATGTCCATTTCCAATATCCTCTATATCCGCTATACGATGAATCAGTCGGATACGGGACAGGAGGGTATGGCCATGCTCAAATGGATGCCTTATATCACTACGGTGATGTTCCTGTTCTTCTTCAATCAGAATGCATCGGGGCTTTGCTACTACTATTTCCTCTCTTCTATTATTACTGTCATCCAGTACATGTCTTCACGTTTTATCATCAACGAAGAGAAGCTGATGGCTAAGTTGGAAGCGAACAAGACGAAGCCACGAAAGAAATCGAAATGGATGGCAAGACTCGAAGAGGCACAGCGGCAGCAGGAAGCGATGCGACGCCAACAACAAAAGAGAAAATAGATAGAACGATATGGAATTGGCAACAGAGATTATGACTTACGGTATGGGTAGGTATTGGCTGTTGCCAATTTTCTCATATAGAACAAACAAGATGGAACCTCTGAAACATGAATGCGGTATCGCCATGGTGCGACTGCGCAAACCGCTGAGTTATTATCACGATAAGTATGGCACATGGATGTATGGCCTGAACAAGCTATACCTCCTGATGGAGAAGCAGCACAATCGAGGTCAGGAAGGTGCCGGATTCGCTGTGGTGAAGCTCAATAGCCGTCCCGGAGAAGAATATCTCTTCAGAGAAAGAGCACTTGGAGCGAATGCTATCTCGGAGATATTCGACTCGGTACATAAGGATTTTCAGGCTTATTCTCGAGAAGAGCTGGGCGATGCCGAATTTGCCGCCTCTCAGATACCGTATGCCGGTGAGTGCTATATGGGACATTTGCGCTACAGCACTACGGGTAAGAGCGGTCTGACTTTTGTCCATCCGATGATACGCCGTAGCAACTGGCGTGCCAAGTGCTTGTCCATTTGTGGCAATTTCAATCTGACCAATGTGGATGGTATCTTCGACGAGATTACTTCTGTCGGACAGCATCCCCGCAATATGTCCGATACACACATCCTGCTGGAGCAGATCGGCCACCGTCTGGATCGCGAGGTGGAGCGTTTGTTCCGTATCGGGAAAGAACAGAATCTGAAAGGAATGGACATTACGCATTTTATAGAAGAGCGTATCGATTTGTCCAATGTGCTGAAGAAGTGCAGTCCCTTCTGGGATGGCGGATATGTGATGTGCGGTCTCACCGGAAGCGGAGAGAGCTATGCCGTGCGCGATCCTTGGGGCATCCGACCTGCATTCTATTATATAGACGATGAGATCGTGGTCACGGCTTCGGAGCGTCCCGTTATCCAAACTGTGATGAATCTGCCGGCAGAGGCCGTTCGGGAGTTGATGCCCGGAGAAGCTATCTTTGTCAATAGCAAGGGAGAGCCTCGTATCGAGCGTATCTTGGAACCCAAGAATTATCAGGCTTGTTCGTTCGAGCGTATTTATTTCTCTCGTGGCAGCGATCAGGATATATATCGTGAGAGAAAGGCTCTGGGCTATCTGCTTTCGGAGCGCATCCTCCGAGCGATCGATTACGACATCCCCCATACCGTCTTTTCATTCATCCCGAATACGGCCGAAGTGGCATATTACGGTATGCTGGAGGGCATCGATCACTATTTGGATGAGTGCAAGATTAGAGAGATTCGTGAGAATCCGAATATGAGCGAAGCCAAGTTGCGTGAGATTTTGGGGCGAAAGGTTCGGTCGGAGAAGGTGGCGATCAAAGACATCAAGCTCAGAACTTTTATCACGGAAGGCAATAGCCGCAACGATTTGGCGGCTCATGTCTATGATATTACCTATGGCACGGTGCAGGCCGGCGTAGACAATTTGGTCGTGATCGATGACAGTATCGTCCGTGGGACTACTCTGCGGCAGAGCATCATCGGTATCATGGACAGGTTGCAACCCAAGAAGATCGTCATTGTTTCCAGCTCTCCGCAGATTCGTTATCCGGACTATTATGGTATCGATATGCGTAAGATGCGCGAATTCGTCGCTTTCCGCTCTGCTGTGGCACTGCTTCAGGAGCGTGGTATGGAGCAAGTGTTGCACGATGCCTATGCAAAAGCGTTGGAGCTTCGCAAGTTGAGCTTCGGACAAGAGGTCGAGAATGTCGTTAAGACTATCTATAAGCCTTTCACCGCCGAGGAGATTTCTGCCAAGATGGTAGAGCTATTGAAGCCGGAAGGTGTGCGTGCCAAGGTGGAGATCGTATATCAAAGTTTGGAAGGCTTGCATCAGGCGATACCGAATCATCCGGGAGACTGGTATTTCTCCGGCGATTATCCGACACCCGGAGGGGCCCATTTGGTAAATGAAGCTTTCATCAGCTACATGGAAGAGGACTATGGCAAATAATTATTTCCAGAATCGAAAGAGTATTAAGAACGTATGAGAGAGCAAAGAAAAGCGACATTGATATTGGACGATGGTAGCCGTTTCGAAGGCTATTCTTTCGGTTGCGAACGAGCTGTGGCCGGAGAGGTCGTTTTCAATACGGCTATGACCGGCTATGTGGAGAGTCTGACTGATCCGAGTTATCGCGGACAAATCATGGTTATGACCTATCCTTTGGTGGGCAATTACGGTGTTCCGCCGAAAGCAGTCGAGCCAAACGGCGTGTCTTGCTTTATGGAAAGCGACAGAATACACATGGAAGGAATCGTTGTGTCCGACTATTCCCATTCTTATAGCCACTGGAATGCTGTCGAAAGCCTTGGCGATTGGCTCAAGCGTGAGCAGGTATTCGGTCTGACGGGGATCGACACGAGAGCATTGGCCAAGCATCTCCGCGAACACGGTTCGATGAAAGGAAAGATAATTCTCGAAGGAGGCGAAGACATCGACTTCGCCGATCCTTACACAGTCAATCAGGTTGCAGAAGCTTCTTGTCGCGAAGTGATCACATACGGTTCCGGAAGCAAAAAGGTGGTACTCGTCGATTGTGGCGTGAAGGACAACATTATTCGCTCGCTTCTCTGTGATGATATAACGCTCTTCCGTGTACCTTGGGATTACGACTTTCATCAGATAGCATACGATGGTCTCTTCATCAGCAACGGCCCGGGCGACCCCAATATGTGCGGTGTCACAGTGGAACACATTCGTCGGGCAGTGGCCGGTGACAAACCTATCTGCGGTATTTGCATGGGCAATCAGCTTTTGTCGAAAGCTGCCGGCGCAAGTATCTTCAAACTCAAGTACGGACACCGCAGCCACAACCAGCCGGTACGTGAGGTAGGTACCAATAAGTGCTATATAACGAGCCAAAATCACGGCTTTGCTGTAGATCCGGCATCTCTCGGAAGTGATTGGGAGGAGCTTTATATCAACCTGAACGATGGCACGAACGAAGGCATCCGCCACAAGAGCAAGCCTTTCTTCTCTGCACAGTTCCATCCCGAAGCATGCGGTGGTCCGGTAGATACGATGTTCGTTTTCGATGAATTCTTGAAAAACCTCTAAGCAAAGTAGCATACGAATATGATAGACAAGAGCAAAATAAAGAAGGTACTGCTGCTCGGTTCGGGCGCACTTAAGATAGGGGAAGCCGGTGAATTCGATTATTCCGGTTCTCAGGCGTTGAAAGCTATTCGCGAAGAAGGTATCAGGACGGTACTCGTCAATCCGAATATTGCCACAGTCCAGACGTCCGAAGGAATAGCCGACGAAATATATTTCCTACCCGTAACGCCTTATTTCGTAGAGAAAGTCATTGAGAAAGAACGTCCCGATGGGATTCTCTTGGCATTTGGTGGTCAGACGGCTCTGAACTGTGGAGTCGAATTGTATCGAAGCGGTGTCTTGGAAAAGTACAGAGTAGAAGTACTGGGTACGCCCGTACAAGCTATCATGGACACGGAGGATCGTGAGCTATTCGTTCGCAAGCTCGATGAGATCAACGTGAAAACGATCCAGAGCCAAGCTGTGGAAAGCGTGGAGGAAGCACGCAAAGCCGCTCGCGAATTGGGCTATCCGGTCATTATTCGTGCTGCTTATGCTTTAGGCGGTCTGGGTAGCGGATTCTGCGATGATGAGGACGAACTGAATATCCTTTGTGAAAAAGCTTTTTCGTTTAGTCCTCAAGTTCTCGTGGAGAAGAGCCTCAAAGGTTGGAAAGAGGTGGAATACGAGGTCGTGCGTGACCGTTTCGACAATTGCATCACTGTGTGCAATATGGAGAATTTCGATCCTCTCGGCATCCATACTGGAGAGAGTATCGTCATCGCTCCCTCGCAGACACTCACCAACAGTGAATATCACAAACTCCGCGAGCTGGCTATTCGAATCATTCGCCACATCGGTATCGTTGGAGAATGTAACGTGCAATATGCACTCGATCCCGATAGCGAGGACTACCGCGTCATCGAAGTAAATGCTCGTCTGAGCCGTTCGTCCGCTTTGGCATCCAAGGCAACGGGTTATCCCCTTGCTTTCGTTGCCGCCAAGTTAGGGCTGGGCTACGGTTTGTTCGACCTCAAAAACTCGGTGACACAGACCACTTCGGCTTTTTTCGAGCCGGCCCTTGACTATGTAGTCTGCAAAATTCCTCGCTGGGACTTGGGTAAATTCCACGGTGTAAGTCGCCAATTAGGTTCTTCCATGAAGTCTGTCGGCGAGGTTATGGCCATCGGTCGCACCTTCGAGGAGGCTATTCAGAAGGGATTGCGTATGATCGGTCAAGGCATGCACGGTTTCGTTGAGAATAAAGAACTCGTCATTCCTGATATAGACAAGGCACTGAATGAGCCGACCGACAGACGTATTTTCGTCATAAGCAAGGCATTCCGTCAAGGTTATACGGTAGATAAAATACATGAACTGACCAAGATCGACCGCTGGTTCTTAGAAAAACTCTATGGTATCGTTACCCTTGCGGAGGAAATGGAAGAACTCGACAAGCTCGAAGATCTTTCGCCTGCTCTTTTGGCCGAGGCCAAATTGCGCGGATTTTCCGATTTTCAGGTAGCTCGTGCCGTACTCAAACCGGATGCTACTTCGATGGAAAGCGCAGCCAATCAGGTGCGTGCCATGCGAAAGGAACTGGGCATCCTGCCGGTAGTCAAGCGTATCGATACGCTTGCAGCGGAGTATCCTGCTCATACGAACTATCTCTACCTGACGTATAGTGGCGATCGTCATGACGTAGCCTATGAGAATGACAAGCGTTCCGTAGTCGTACTCGGTTCGGGTGCATACCGTATCGGTAGCTCGGTGGAGTTTGACTGGTGCGGTGTCAATGCCCTCGCTACTATCCGTAAGGAAGGCTACCGCTCCGTCATGATCAACTATAATCCCGAGACGGTGAGTACGGACTATGATATTAGTGACAGGCTCTACTTCGACGAACTGACATTCGAGCGCGTGATGGATATTCTTGAACTGGAAAATCCCCATGGCGTTATTGTTTCCACGGGAGGACAAATCCCGAACAACCTTGCAGTTCGTCTCGACGAACAGCATGTGCCCATCCTGGGTACCTCTGCACAGAGTATCGACAATGCCGAGGATCGTCATAAATTCTCAGCCATGTTGGATAAACTGGGTATCGATCAGCCCCGTTGGCAGGAGCTTTCCTCGATGGACGACATCGACGGATTCGTTGCCGAAGTCGGTTATCCCGTTTTGGTTCGTCCGAGTTATGTCCTCTCCGGTGCAGCTATGAACGTGTGCTCCAATGATGAGGAACTCCATCGTTTCCTCGAATTGGCAGCCAATGTCTCCAAGCAACACCCTGTCGTGGTCAGTCAGTTTATCGAACATGCCAAGGAGGTGGAGATGGATGCCGTGGCGCGTGATGGTGAGATTATAGCCTATGCCATCAGTGAGCATATCGAATTTGCCGGTGTGCATTCGGGTGATGCCACGATCCAGTTCCCCGCACAGAAGCTGTATGTAGAGACCGTCCGCCGAATCAAACGAATCAGTCGTGAGATAGCGAAGGCCCTCAATATATCAGGCCCTTTCAATATCCAATTCCTTGCCAAGGGTAACGATATTAAGGTGATCGAGTGCAATCTGCGTGCTTCACGCAGCTTCCCTTTCGTGAGCAAGGTGCTCAAGATCAACTTTATCGAATTGGCTACGCGTATCATGCTCGGCCTGCCGGTAGAGAAACCGAACAAGAGCGAGTTCGATCTGGACTATGTCGGTATCAAGGCCTCGCAGTTCTCCTTCACTCGTTTGCAAAAGGCCGACCCTGTCTTGGGTGTGGATATGACCAGTACCGGAGAAGTAGGCTGTATAGCGGATGACACGGATGAGGCTGTACTGAAGAGTATGCTTTCGGTGGGTTATCGTATTCCTCAGAAGAGTGTGCTCTTATCTACCGGAGGCTATAAGCAGAAAGTGGATATGCTCGATGCTACAGCCATGCTTGCAGCCAAGGGGTATAAGATCTATGCTACGGAGGGAACGCACAACTTCCTTAGAGAGAACGGAATCGAATCGACCAAAGTATTCTGGCCGAGCGAGAACGGACAGCCCCAAGCTCTGGAATTGCTTCACAATCGCGAGATAGAGCTTGTAGTCAATATCAACAAGAATCTTACTGCAGGAGAACTGACCAACGGTTATAAACTCCGTCGTGCAGCCATCGACCTGAATATCCCGCTGGTTACGAATGCTCGTTTGGCTTCTGCCTTCATCACAGCGTTCTGCAAACATAGCCCCGAGGATATTCGCATCAAGAGTTGGGCCGAATACAAATAGTAGCTTTTCTTGTTGAGATTGTCGATTGTAAATTCGAGAGAGCCTTTGTAAATCCGGTCGTAAGACCGACGCACTTGCAGTATTCTCTTCTCTCTCCCTCCTTGCTCCGATAGAGGAAAAAAAGACGGAGGCAGTGTCCAAATACCAAAGACACCGCCTCCGTCTTTTAATTTCCGGTGGATACCTCTGAAAGATCAATCCGTTTCGAACTTGGCTATCTCGTCCAACCAGAGTGCACTGCTGGCATCGCTGGCCATACGCCATGCTCCGCGGGGCGACAGACTGATACAGCTTACTTTTGGCCCATCCGGCATACAGTTGCGTTTGTACTGCTGAGCAAAGAAACGACGGAAGAATACCATCATCCATTTCTTGATCTCCGCCTTTGTATAGATCCCCTTGAAAGCTACACCGGCCAGGTAGTAGATCTTCGAGGGCTTGTATTCATTGTGGAGGAAATGGTAGATGAAGAAGTCGTGCAATTCGTACGGCCCCACCAGATCTTCCGTCTTCTGGCTGATATTTCCGTCCTGTCCCACAGGCTTCAGCTCGGGACTGATGGGAGTACGGACGATGTCCAGCAAAACGGCCGAAGCCGCCTCGTCCAGCCAGCCGCTATGCGCTATATAATCAACAAGAATCTGTACCGTGGTCTTGGCTATCCCGGCATTGACGGCATACATGGACATATGATCGCCGTTGTATGTGACCCATCCGAGAGCCAGCTCGGAAAGATCGCCTGTTCCGATAACGGGAGCCTTGTACATATTGGCCAAGTTCATCAGTATCTGCGTCCGCTCACGAGCTTGTGTATTCTCGAAAGTCGTATCGTGCACCTCCGGATTGTGTCCGATGGCTTCGAAGTGTCGGAGACAAGCCTCCTTGATGTCTATCTCTTTGACCGTCACGCCTATGGCCTCCATCAGGGCAAATGCGTTCCGATAAGTACGTTCGGAAGTTCCAAAGCCCGGCATCGTAACGGCAATGATATTCTTACGAGGCAGATCCAGCCGGTCGAAGGCCTGCGCACAAACGATCAGCGCAAGTGCTGAGTCGAGTCCGCCCGAGATGCCGATTACGGCGTGCTCCGCACCCATGTGTAGGAGGCGTTGCATGAGGCCACATACCTGGATATTGATCATCTCGCGCGAACGCTCCTTGCGATCTTTATCCTCAGGCATGAAGGGATTGCGATCCACACGGCGCGTCATCGGGAGAGACTCTTGCCGGCTACGCAGTTTGAAGGGCAGCTGATTGAACTTTTCGTCATGGGTGTGGAAGGTAACGGCAGCCTTGAAGCTGCTATTGATGAGCCGCTCCGTCTGAATGCGCGAAACATCTATATCGCTGATGATCATCCTTTCCTCATAGCGGAATCGCTCCATCTCCTCCACGATCTCTCCGGCCTCGGCAATAAAGGCTTTGCCGGTGAAAACAATGTCCGTGGAGCTTTCGCCGTATCCGCTGCTGGCATATACATAAGCACAGATACCCTGTGACGAAAGGCCGCTGATAAGCGATCTCAGGTAAGAATGTTTGCCTGCATTTTCGTTGCTGGAGGAGAGGTTGAAGATCACTTCCGCTCCATAAAGACAGAGACGTGTACCCGGAGTGAAAGGCGTCCACATATCCTCACAAATCTCTATGCCGACACCCACGGTACCACATTTGAATATGAGGTTCCGCCCGATCGGTACGCTGTGCGGACCGATGCTGATGGTCGAGTACTGCAGGGTATGAGCCGGTGAGAACCAACGAGCTTCCTGAAATTCCCGATAGTTGGGCAGGTATGTTTTGGGGATGGCACCGAGGATCTTTCCCTGCTGGAATACCACGGCCGAGTTGAACAGCTTTTCTTCCACGCGCAGCGGCATCCCCACTATCACCATGACAGTCGTATTGGCGGTCTGCTCCACCAGTCGGCACAAGGCGTCATTGGCTCGCTCTTGGAGGAAAGGCTGGTAAAACAAGTCGCCACACGAATAACCCGTGATGCTCAATTCGGGGAACGTCATTATCTCTACACCCTTGGCATCGGCCTCGTGTACCATGCGGTCGATCCGTTCGATATTGTAGTCGCAATCAGCCACTTTCACAAAGGGAACGGCTGCCGCAACTTTCATAAATCCGTATCTCATAGGGAACTCAGATTATGGGGATTGTGGTTTTTATTCTATTTCCGTACAAATATATGCTTTATTCTCAGTCTTTCTCTGAAAAAGAGCTATCCCAAGAAGCCGCCGAGATCACCGTTCAAAAGCCGTGGTGCCACTGTTTTGCGGTGGGCTAAGTAGCGGGCTGTACATCATGATGGCATGATTCTCCGCAAACGGCTCGGTATATTCGCTTCCATCGGCGCGGGTGACGATACGTACCAGTTTATTGTGCCGCGTATAGCCACCCCAGCTCTGATGCTCTATGCGGTGATCCGTCTCCTCGATGCGATAGCGATCCGTCTGCTCCGTATCGGAACTGATACGTCCGTTCAGGTACGTATCGTCCAGCCAGAGTTCCAGTCGGTAGGTGTGGGGCGTATCGTTCCTGACCCGAAGGTCGATATAGTTGTACGAAAGCGTAGCCCCTGCTCCGAAAGGAATGCTGCGATTGATATCGGGAAAAACATCGAAGCTGTGCCTGTGTCGCTCGACAATGGACAGCGGCGTATGGGCAAACATCCAAAAGAGCAGATTGCCAAGCTGACAGAGACCGCCTCCCACTCCTTTGCCGATCTTCCCCTGACTCAATACCAGACCTTCGAGGTATCCCTTGCGAGCAGTCGGACGGCCGACATGACGCCAGACGGAGAAGGTCTCCCCGGGACGTATGATCATACCATGCAGCTTGGAGATGGCCAGTCGCAGATTGGTTCGTTTGTTCTCTTGCAGGTACATGTCCACATCCTTCAGCCGGCGCATAATGAGCGACCGATGCTCCATGACCAGATAGGAACAACCATGAGAATAGTCCCCCTCTGATGGTAAAGCCCATTTGATCGAAGAAAAGCAGTCCGACAGCTTGCGGTGAAGGATGAAGTATTCGCGTCCCAATTTGCGTCTTCGCTCGCTTCGTATGATCGGTTGTATGATACGTATCATATAGGATTTCTAATCATTGGATTGCAAAGCTAACGATTGTCCTATCTCCATGCATAATCCCGTCAGATCGGATCGAAAGATGGACTGATGATTATGATTTTGTGCCATCGGGGCAAACTATCGGTTGAAAATTTACGCACCGGAACCTCGCCGATTACCATTCGTAAAATCGAGAAAAGTGGGACGAGATTTTTTTCGTTTCGGCGCGTAAAATTTTCACTTGCCGAACCGGAACGAAAAAAATCTCGCGCTACGTTTTTCAGCACGGCAAACAGCTATTGACGTGTACTGAAAAAAGTTGACAGTTGGGCGGGATAGTTCTACAATTGGTTTACCGGTTCTTTCTATAATTCTACTTTAGGTTGACAGCCCTTACCC
>NZ_JRAT01000024.1:0-103886 GCF_000765945.1 Porphyromonas gulae | reverse complement strand
CATCCCTGCCCCCCCCACCGCCCCCGCCAAGGAAGCATGAAACATCCTCGTTGTTCGGCAGGTGCCACAGGTAGCCGCGCACCGAGGGATAATGCAATCGCTGTGCGATGGGTCATCAGACTTTTACTTTCGCTTTCTGCTTCCCCGTCTCGTACTTCTTTCTCTTTTCCATCACTCTTTCCTTTGCATCGGAAAGGCTTTGTGAACTTTACTTCTATCAAGGTGATACCACTAAATGTGCGCTGCAGGAAGTGTGCTGCCTAATGTTTGGGGTTGTTCACTTTTAATAGTATGAGTCCGGCGCAAGTGATGTGGTGCTGATCCTTGATAAGAGCTTTTCGTTCAAATTTCTCTCTGCCTCTTTTCTCTTCCTCTCTCAGTTCTTTGCTAAACGGATTCTTCCAAAGTGCTATCGCCAAAATGGCATGAGGGGCGATGAAAAAGAGAAGGAACACGAAATGAAAAAAAAAGTGGTGAAAGCGTAAAATGTGGAAAAGGATGTGCTGCGTTATTGTGCTGAGATAAGGTGCCTGTAGAAATCTTTTGCCCGAAGCGTATGACCGGCTTTCCCGATTTCCCGTTCCACCATTTGGAAAATTATGGCGCGACACTCCTTTTTCGTTTATCTTTGTCCGTAAGAAGTATTCAATCAAAAGCATTCTAAAGCATATCCATAATGATTTTATTCTTTCGCCATTCGTCCGGCTCTGTCTATGCCGTGGAGAGTGAAGTTCAGTTCAGCGAAGAAGAAATACATCGGCTGGTATGGCTGTTTGGTGGAGCCGAACTCTGTCAGTCCGATGTTGTAAGCGGCTATCATGTAGGGCCTCGTCGGGAGATGGTAACACCTTGGAGCACCAATGCCGTAGAGATAACGCAGAATATGAACGTTGCCGGGATACGCCGCATCGAAGAATTCTTTCCGGTGAAAGGTGCTGACGCGGAGTTCGACCCCATGTTGCAAGCTCTTTATGAGCAGCTGGACCAAAAGATTTTCGATATAGATCGTAAGCCCGAACCTATCATTTCCGTCCGGGACATTCGCGCCTACAATGAAGCTGAGGGACTGGCTCTGAGCGAAGATGAAATCAGTTATTTGGAAGGTGTGTCCGAACGCATCGGCAGACCACTCACAGACAGTGAGCTGTTCGGCTTCTCACAGGTCAACTCCGAACACTGCCGGCATAAGATATTCGGCGGTACGTTTATTATCGATGGGGAGGAAAAGGAAAGTTCTCTCTTCAACCTAATCAAACGTACCTCTGCAATCAATCCCAATTTCCTTGTATCTGCATACAAAGACAATGTGGCTTTCGTCCAAGGACCGAAAGTGGAGCAATTTGCTCCCCGCAGTGCAGACAAACCCGATTACTTCGAGACCAAAACGATAGATACCGTGCTGAGTCTCAAAGCCGAAACACACAATTTCCCCACCACGGTGGAGCCTTTCAATGGTGCGGCCACCGGAACGGGTGGAGAGATTCGTGATCGAATGGCAGGAGGAAAGAGCAGTATTCCGTTAGCAGGCACCGCTGTCTATATGACTTCTTACGCCCGTACAGACGGAACGCGACCGTTTGAAAAGAAGCTATCCGAGCGCAGTTGGCTCTATCAAACGCCCCGTCAAATCCTCACCAAGGCCTCTAACGGTGCCAGCGACTTCGGTAATAAATTCGGACAGCCGCTCATTACCGGATCCGTTCTGACCTTCGAACACCAAGAAACACCGGATGCTACCTGTTATGGATACGACAAGGTCATCATGCTTGCCGGAGGTGTGGGCTATGCCAAACAGACGGATGCACTCAAAGGAGAGCCGTCTCCGGGAGAGAAAGTGGTGATCCTCGGAGGAGACAACTACCGCATCGGTATGGGTGGAGGGGCTGTCAGCTCTGTGAATACAGGACAATTGTCCGGCAGTATAGAGCTGAATGCCATCCAACGCTCCAATCCTGAGATGCAGAAGCGTGTGCAGAATGTGATCCGATCCATAGCCGAGAGCGAGAATAATCCGATCGTCTCCATCCACGACCATGGTGCCGGAGGACATCTGAACTGCCTGTCCGAATTGGTGGAAGCGACCGGTGGCCGAATCGACATGGATCGACTTCCCGTCGGCGACCCCACTCTTTCAGCCAAAGAAATAATCGGCAATGAGAGTCAGGAGCGTATGGGACTGCTGATGCAGGAGAAAGACTTGGAGTATGTCCGCAAGATAGCCGAGCGCGAACGCGCTCCCATGTATGTGGTCGGAGAGACCACTGACGATATGCGGTTCGTCTTCCGCAAGGACAATGGCGAGTGTCCTATCGACATGAAGCTGGACGACATGTTCGGCAAGCCTCCCCGTACCGTCATGGAGGACAGAACCATAGAACATCGCTATCAGGCACCGCAATACGATCCTGCCCGTCTGGACGAATATCTGGAGCAAGTACTGCGTATGGAGTCAGTGGCTTGTAAGGATTGGCTTACCAATAAGGTGGACAGATCTGTGACGGGACGAGTGGCTCGTCAGCAGTGTCAGGGCGAATTGCAGCTTCCGCTCAGCGACCTCGGTGCTATGGCTTTGGACTATCGTGGTCATAGTGGAGTGGCTACTTCTATCGGCCATGCTCCTCAGGCTGCTTTGGCCGATCCGGCGGCCGGCTCGGTGCTGGCCATAGCCGAAGCTCTGACCAATATCGTCTTTGCTCCGCTTCGTAATGGCATCGAGGGTGTGAGCCTGTCGGCCAACTGGATGTGGCCCTGCCGTAACGAAGGCGAAGATGCCCGTTTGTACCGTGCCGTGGAGGCCTGTTCGGACTTTGCCGTCGATTTGGGCATCAATATCCCTACCGGCAAGGATTCTCTTTCCATGACACAGAAATACGAGGACAAAAAAGTGCTGAGTCCCGGTACGGTGATTATCAGTGCTGCGGCCGAGGTGACAGACATTCGTCGCATCGTCAGCCCCGTCCTGAGCCATACAGCCGGTACCGCTCTCTACTATATCGATTTCAGCTTCTGCCCGTTCTCTTTGGGCGGATCGGCCTTTGCCCAGAGCTTGGGAGCCATCGGAGATGAGGTGCCTACCGTACGTGATTCGGAATACTTCCGCGATGCGTTCAATGCCGTACAAGAACTCATTGACAAGGGTCTGGTTCTGGCCGGACACGATATATCCGCAGGCGGTCTGATTACGGCTCTTTTGGAAATGTGCTTTGCTAATGTGGATGGCGGTCTGGAAGTAGAATTGGATAAACTCGTGGAAGACGATCTGATCAAAGTCCTCTTTGCCGAAAACCCCGGCATTCTCATTCAAGTAAAAGATCGTAAAGCCGTTGATAAGATTCTGACCGATGCCGGTATCGGCTTCCTCCCGATAGCCAAGCCGACCCAAGAGCGACATCTCTTGATCCATAAAGACGGAGCAGAATACCTGTTCGGTATCGACCACATGCGCGACGTTTGGTATGAATCGTCCTATCTGCTGGACTGCTTCCAGAGCGGCAATACCTTGGCCGGCAATCGCTTCGAGAACTATAAGGAACAACCGGTGCTCTATCACTTCCCCAAGCAATTTACGGGCGATCTGAAAGCGATGGGATTGGATCCCGACCGTAAGACTGCATCCGGCATCCGCGCTGCTATCATTCGCGACAAGGGAACGAATGGAGAGCGGGAAATGGCCTATGCTCTCTATCTGGCCGGCTTCGATGTGAAGGACGTACACCTCACAGACCTGACCAGTGGAAGAGAGACTCTGGAGGACATCCGGATGGTTGTCTTCTGTGGCGGATTTTCCAATTCGGACGTACTCGGATCTGCCAAGGGATGGGCCGGCGGTATTCTCTTCAATGAGCGAGCCAAAGCCACGTTGGATCGTTTCTTCACACGCCCTGACACGCTCAGCCTCGGTATCTGCAACGGTTGCCAGCTGATGGCTGAGCTGGAGCTGCTGTACCCCGAACACGAACTCAAGCACAAACTCGTCCACAACGAATCGCAGAAATTCGAAAGTACATTCGTCACCCTGGAAATCCCGCACAACAACTCCATCATGCTCGGCAATCTGGCCGGAAGTAAGATCGGTGTATGGTGTGCTCATGGCGAGGGCCGATTCAGTCTCCCGTACGAGGAGAAAGCCTACCATGTGGTGGCCAAGTACGAATACGATGGTTATCCGGCCAATCCCAACGGATCGCCGTACCGCATAGCCGGATTGTGCAGCGCGGATGGCCGCCATCTGACGATGATGCCGCATCCGGAGCGAAGCATATTCCCCTGGCAGTGCGGTTATTATCCCGAATCACAACGACACGAACATCAGGTGACACCTTGGATGCAGGCTTTCCGCAACGCTTACGAGTGGATAGCCAAGCAGGGGAAAAATGGATGATCGTCGCCCCCATCTGACAGAGGAGCAGCTGCTTTTCCGCATTGCACTCACGCACATAAAAGGCGTGGGCAGCGTGCTGGCAAGGCAGCTGCTCTCGGTTATGGGCAGTCCCGAAGCCATCTTTTCCGACAGGAAAGAGTTGGCACAGAGGCTGCCGAGAGCGTCTCACCGTCTGCTCGATGCCATCTTCTCTCCTTCGGTCATGGAGGAAGCACGGCGAAAGTTGGATCAAGCCCTCAAAGCCGGGCTGGATATGTATTTCATCACCGACGACAATTATCCTTACCGCCTGAAAGAATGTGTCGATGCTCCTATCCTTCTTTATTCCAAAGGCAATGTCGATCTCTCGCCACGCAGAGCGCTGAGCATTGTAGGCACGCGCAATATCACGGCCTATGGACGTACGGCTACGGAGCGCATCGTGTCCGAGTTGGCCGAAGCTGTCCCCGATTTGCTTATCGTCAGCGGACTGGCGTACGGCGTCGATGTCGCAGCTCACAAGGCTGCCTTGGACAGCGGCCTGCCCACGGTAGGTGTATTGGCACATGGACTGGACAGAATCTATCCGAGTAGCCATCGCTCCATTGCTACGGAGATGCTCCGACACGGAGGCATGCTCACCGATTACCCCATGGGTACGGAGCCGGAGCGTTTCAACTTTGTCGGTCGCAACCGCATCGTAGCAGGCTTGTCGGATGCCACGCTTGTGATCGAATCGGCCGAGAAAGGAGGCTCCCTCATCACCGCCGGACTGGCTTTCGGTTACAATCGCGAAGTGCTGGCCCTACCCGGACGAGCCACGGATAGCCGTTCGGCCGGATGCAATGCCTTGATAAGGGATCAAAAAGCCGCCCTCGTCAGCTCGGCTCAAGATGTGCTGACGCTGCTCGATTGGAGTTCTACGATAGACGCCAAGCCACAGACATTGAATTTCCGTCCCGATAGCTGGCCGGATACACCCGTAGCCGAGTGCCTTCTCAGAGCAGGTATAGCCTCCGTGGACGAGCTGACACGGGCTACCGGCCTGCCTATAAACGATGTTTCGGCGCAGCTTTTCGACCTCGAATTGGACGGGCTGGTACAGTCACAGCCCGGTGGTATGTATTCCGTTATATGAACCCTGCGATGAAGAAGTCTCCCACCTTGTCCATACTCATGCCCGTTTATAAGAGGGATTGTCGCAGACTGCTGGAGGAACTGTCTAAGCAGGCCGAAGGGCTATCCATCGGCTATGAAATCATTCTTGGTGACGACTGCTCCGGCGAGCCTTACACTTCCCAATACATCGCTTACGAACAGGAGGGGCTGTGCCGACTCATCAGTGCCGAGGAGAATATGGGTGCAGGCCGTCTGCGCAATCGCTTAGCCGAAGAAGCCCAAGGCGAGCAGCTCCTTATCCTCGATTCCGACACCCTGCCGGCATCCCCCGACTTCATCGAACGCTATCTACGGCATGCCTCCGACACGGCAGTCGTATGTGGTGGATTCGTCTATCCGCCCGAGTCCACCAATCCCCTCCGGCAACGATATGGTACCGAAGTGGAAAGCCGATCGGCACGAGAGCGAGCACGAAAGCCCCACTCCGGATTCATCTCGATGGCTTTCATGATCCCAAGAAAGCAGATGCTTGCCACCGGCTTCCCTCCCAATATGGGCATGGGGTACGAAGACATCCTGTTCGGCGAGCGTCTGCGCCGGGCCGGCATCCCCATCCTGCATATCGACAATCCCGTAGAGCATTACCACTGCGACACGGCCGAGGGATTTTTGGCCACCACACGCAGCTATCTGGACAATCTCTATCGCCACCGCGAAGAGCTGGCCGAACTGGTAAGCCTGCTCAGAGCATACAATCTGCTGAAGTGGCTACACCTTGTACGATTGACGGCCACCTTGTGGCCGCTCTTCCGCTCCTCGTTGGAGAAGCAGCTTACGGGCAGCAAGCCCTCTCTCCTTCTCTTCAGCTTGTATAAGCTACTATACGTAGCCTCCCTTTCTTCCTTGCGAAAGCATTAGTTTTGCAGCTCTTTTGTCTTTTCTTGCTTGGGGGCAGCCTATCGCATTCTCGAACCGAAAATCGGCGAAGTGCGGTTCGTGTTTTGCTGAAAACTCGCGCCAAAACTTTTTCGTTCTCGTTCGGGAAAAAAAATTTTCCCGCGCCACAGGCAAAACTTTCCCGCGCCACGTTTTCCGGTACCATACACAGCCTTTTTTCCGCACCAAACCACAGCGAACAGGAAGTCGTACGAGGCTCCATACAGAGAGCAAGGCACAGCCGTTAAAGGTCAAAAGTGTACATTTGTCTTTAGGAATCCCGAATAAGCTCATGATAGTCTGCATCGCCGAAAAGCCCAGTGTAGGGCGTGAGATCGCTGCCGTACTCGGTGCCACTAAAGCCCACAAAGGCTATATGGAGGGCAACGGCTACCGGGTGACGTGGACCTTCGGGCATCTCTGCTCCCTCAAAGAGCCTCACGACTATGCACCCGAATGGAAGCGATGGAGTATCGGTTCGCTACCGATGATACCACCGCGATTCGGTATCAAACTCATCGAGAGCGATAGTATTCGGGAGCAATTCGCCACCATCGAAAGGCTCGTTCGCGAAGCGGATATGGTCGTCAACTGTGGCGATGCCGGGCAGGAGGGCGAGCTGATCCAGCGCTGGGTGTTGCAGAAAGCCGGCTGCACATGTCCTGTGCGGCGGCTGTGGATATCTTCTCTCACGGAGGAGTCCATCCGTGAAGGCTTTGCCGGACTGCGAGACAGCGAGGAGTTTCGCTCCCTGTACGAGGCCGGACTGGCTCGTGCCATAGGCGACTGGCTATTGGGCATGAATGCTACGCGTCTCTATACGCTCCGCTTCGGGGGCAACCGACAGGTACTCTCCATCGGACGCGTGCAGACTCCTACTCTGGCCCTTATCGTCAGGAGGCAGCACGAGATCGAGCACTTCACGCCTGAAGTCTACTGGGAGGTGAAGACCACCTACCGTGACGCGGTGTTCAATGCTACCAAGGGACGCTTCTCCTCCATCGAAGAGGCTCGTCGGGAAGTGGAGGCCGTAGCCGGCAGTCCCTTTACCGTTACCTCCGTCTCCACGAAGAAAGGCAAGGAACTGCCGCCACGACTCTTCGACCTCACGGGCCTGCAGGTGGAGTGCAATAAGAAGTTTGCCATGACGGCCGATGCCACGCTGCGCACCATCCAATCGCTGTACGAGAAGAAGATCACCACCTATCCGCGTGTGGATACCACCTATCTGAGCGATGATATATTCGAAAAGGTGCCGAATATCCTCCAAGGACTCTCGGACTATGCTCTGCTCACTGCTCCACTCCGCAGTGGCAAGTTGAAAAAAAGCAAGAAGGTATTCGACAACAGCAAGATCACCGACCACCATGCCATCATTCCCACGGGTCAGCCATCACACGGCTTGTCGGAGGACGAGCGGCGCGTATTCGATCTGGTAGCCCGCCGGTTCATTGCCGTTTTCTATCCGGACTGCGTATTCAGCCAGACCACGGTCTTGGGACAGGCTGCCGAGGTAGAGTTCAAGACCACGGGAAAACAGATACTGGAACCCGGCTGGCGCACCGTCTTCACCGATCCGCAGACGGATGACGAAGGTGAGAGCAAGGACGAAGAGAAGACCCTGCCGGCTTTCTCTGAGGGCGAGAGCGGAGCACACTCCCCCGAAGTGCAGGAGAAGACGACACAGCCTCCCAAATTCTATACCGAAGCCACACTTCTGCGTGCCATGGAGACGGCCGGCAAGTCAGTCAAGGACGAAGAGCTACGCGATGCCCTCAAAGAAAACGGCATCGGGCGACCGTCCACACGGGCAGCCATCATCGAGACGCTCTTCAAGCGCAACTATATCTATAAAGAGAAGAAGAACCTCAAGGCCACTCCCACGGGTGTCTCTCTGATAGCGACGATCGACTACGAACTGCTCAAGAGTGCCGAGCTGACCGGACAATGGGAATATAAGCTTCGCCGCATCGAGCGCGGCGACTACTCGGCAGCCGACTTTATCGACGAGCTGAAAGTGCTGCTCACTCATCTGATCCCCGATGTGCTCAAGAGCAGCTCCTCCGTACTCCTACCCGATCCGGCACCTGCTGCCTCGCCGGCTTCCGGCAAAAAGAAAAAGGCAGACAAGCCCGTGAAGCAGCACCAGCCCGATCTCACCTGTCCGATCTGTGGCAAGGGGATCGTTGTCCGCGGTCGGGAGGCTTTCGGCTGCAATGCCTTTCGCGAAGGCTGTACCTTCCGACTCCCTTACTCCGAGCATCCCGCATCCCTGTCCGATAGCGAACTGGCCGACCTCCTTTCCTCGCAAAAAGGACATTTTACTACGTTCTAAATGACATTCGAAAAGAGCTTTTAGTACTTGCACTCGGAACATCTTGTTTGTTAACGTCTTATGTCTTTTTTGTGCGTGATTTGTCCAAATCGACGCCAAATCTGACATCTTTTTTTGTTTAAAATGTGCAATTTGTCCAAGAAAATGCGCGATTTGTCCAAAAATATTTCGGTGATACCTCTTTCCTTTGCGATAGAGAGAGCCGGTGTTTGTTCCCGGTCGTCTCTGCCAATTTCATAAGCTTTAGCTAAGAGAAAACAATTGTGCGATTGAAAAAGGTAGGAGACAAGGAAATGAAAGCGACAAAGAAAGAATGGGATGATCTTTTAGAGATCGAAAGGAACAACAATCACTGATTATTTAACCCGGGACCGACCGGAGGGATCCCCTTCCTGTCAGTCTCATCAAAAAAACAACAAGTATGAAAACAAAAGCATTACTCAAGTTTATCGTGGCTGTATTCGCTGCAGCCATTTGCAGCCCCAGCTTCATGCAGGCTCAGATGATGGGAGGAGATAATGTGTTGATCTCCTCATTCGAAGCGGGACAGCCAGAAGGTGAGTCCAGACTGGCCGTAGCAAATAATGGTTGGATCTATGTGATGGCTCATTATAAAAACGCGGCTGATACCCAAGTCAAGATTTTTCGTTCCGTGGATGGAGGAGCCACATATCAACAACTCAAACATTGGTATCCGGAAGGTGGCTATCAATATGCAGATTTCGATATAGTAGTAACCGGCAATAATGCGTCTGATATCAGAGTGTGGTCGGTGGAGTTGCTCGTCAAAGATTCGGACAGCAAAGTCGTGATCTTCCGCCGTGATGCCGATATGGCAAATTCAGTTCGTATCTATGATGAAACGTTGCCGAACGTAGAACTGTACGATGTGGCCATGGCTTCCAACTTTAGAGCTCCTTCTCCTATGGGAGTCGGCGGAAATCCTTTTGCTCTGGGAATTGCTGTATGCGGATACAATAAGGCTGCCTCTCCCAAGCATAGCTTTCTGGACTATATATTCTCTTTGGATGGGGGGGCTACTTTTGAGAAGTCGCTCTTGTACAAACAAAATGGAACGCAACAAATCGAAGATGTAGACATTTCTATAGGTAGCACAACTGCCGATATGCACAATACCTGGCCTCTTATGGGCATTGTGTTTGCCAAAGATGGTTATAATAATGTTGGGTTTATCTCCAATTTCGTCGACAATGATCCTGCCTTCGCATGGAGTAGTCCGATCACACTCGCTGCCTCCGGTAATTTGTGGAGACCGCGAATCCAAATGATGCTGGATCACGATTCGGAGAATACAATAGGCGGTGAGAGTTGCCACAATTTCATGATAGTCTATGAGACTCAGAATACTATCAAATATGCATATCCGAAGAAATCGTTCGGGTATTTATCCGAGCCTTCTGTGGACGACCTCAATGTGGCTACCCTCGTATCCAATGCACGACAGCCGGCTCTTTCATACGATAAGGTAGGCAATCACTATCTGTTTACATACGCTACTGAAGAGGATGGTATACAAAAATTGAAATACCAATGGGCGCACTACGATAATCTTCATAAACCCAGTTCGTGGAGTACTAAATACGTTTATGCATCCGACTATGATGATGTTTCTTTTTATTTCGGGAAGCCTCTTGTGGATATCAACCCTTCGAAAGTAAAAGCTTGTTGGATCTGGTTTGATGAATATCAAGGTGGAATCGATTTGTGGGCCGATACTGAGTGGGCAGTGCCATCAAGCATTGAAGACATCGTAATGCAAGAAAGTAAGATAAAGCTCTACCCCAATCCGGCGAACGAATCCGTCCTAATCAGTTTGCCAGTGGCAGGAGAGAACAGGGTAGTACTCTACGACTTGCAGGGCAGGATGGTAGCCCAAGCCTCTTTCTCCGGCAAGGAATATAAGCTGAATGTGCAGAACTTGGCTAAGGGCACATACATGCTCAAGGTCGTGTCCGACACAGAGCGCTTCGTAGAGAAGCTCGTAGTGGAATAAGGGCTGCTGTGACTCTACCGACTCAGTCGGATAGGGGCCGTTTGTCATATGTGCAAAGAACAGAAAAGACGTTAATAACCTAAACAGCAAGAGAGGCAGAGGATAGCATCCCCATTGGTTTGCTATCCCTCTGTCTCTCTAATTTTTAAAGAACAACTCTATAGAAGTCGGGAGGTTTTCGGCTGCAATGCTTTTCGCGAAGGCTGCGCCTTCCGACTCCCTTACTCCGAGCATCTCTCATCCCTGTCCGATAGCGAATTGGCCGATCTCCTTTTTTCGCAAAAAGGACATTTTATTACGCTCTAAAGGATATTCGAAAAGAGCTTTTAGTATTTGCACTCGGAACATCCTGTTTATTAGCGTCTTATGTCTTTTTTGTGCGTGATTTATCCAAATCTATACCAAATCTGACATCGTTTTTTGTTTGAAATGCGCGATTTGTCCAAGAAAATGCGCGATTTGTCCAAGTGTACTTCCTCGCCACTCCGTTCCTTTGCAACAGAGAAAGTCGAACATGCGCTCCGCATTGTGCGAATTGTCGGTTTTGATTTCGGATGTTCTTAGCCAAGGGTGAACGATAATCAATCAGCAAAAAGTAAAAACAAAGAATGAAAGCGGAGAAGAGAGAGTCATGAGCCATCGTGCTCTTGTGAAAAATCAAGACAACAAATCAATCAAACTAATCACTAATCAGCAATTCGAGACCGGAGGACTCCTGCCCGATCAGGTCTCAAGGCAAAAAAGACAAAAATTGTTATGAAAACAAAAGCTTTACGCAAATTCGTAGTGGCGGCTTTCGCCGTCGCAACCCTCTGTCCCCTCGCCCAAGCGCAGACAATGGGCGGAGATGATGTCAAGGTGATCCAGTACGATCAGGAAACACTCGTGCAGACGAGGATGAGTGTAGCGGACAACGGATGGATCTATGTAATGACCCACAGCGGACGTGACACCGGCAATAGCAATGTGAAGATCTTCCGTTCCAAAGACAACGGTGCCACATACCAAAAGTTGAGAGATTGGGATCCATCGGATGATTATCTGTTTCAAGACTTCGATATCATAGTCACGGGTAAGACCGAATCCGACATCAAGGTTTGGTCGGTAGAGATCATGAATAAGCCCGGTGAATATAAGAGTAGAGTCGCGGTATTCAGTCGCGATGCCAACGCGCAGAATGGAAAACGTATGTATCAGGAAGACTTCTCCAATGTACGGCTGTACGATGTGGATATAGCCTCCAACTATCGTTCGCCTTCTGCCCTTAACAATGGTGGCGATCCTTTTGCTTTGGCTTTTGCTTATACGGGTTTCGACAACACAAACAAACAAAGCTTCGTGGACTATGTATTCTCTCTGGATGGAGGACAAAAATTCACGAAAAACCTACTCTTCCGTCAAGATGGAGAGAATAAGATCGACAAAGTGGATCTCTCACTGGGTAGCACCTCTGAATCCACAGGCAACAATACCTGGCCGCTGATGGGTGTGGTATTTGAAATGAATAAAGAAGGAGACAAAAGCGACATTGGTTTCTTGTCGAACTTTGTCGACAATGATCCTGAATTTGTTTGGTCAGGCCCTATAATCGTTAGCAAAACCGACGACTCGTTCAGCCCCAAGATTCAAATGATGCTGGACGAGGATGACAATACGATTAATGGGGTGAATTGCTACAACTTCATGATTACGTACAGCAATTTTGATCCTGAGAATTCGGATTGGGACCTTCGCTATGTGTATCCCAAGACATCGTTCGGGTATCAAAAAGGTAAAACACCGACTATGGATGATCTGGAGGAAGGTTATCTTGTCGCTTCGTACCAGAGCGAGACCAACTCGGGTCTGGCGTATGACAAGAGTTGGTCTCACTACCTGGTCACCTATGCCAAAGAAGAGGAGAGTGGCACGAACACGCTGAAATACTTCTGGTTCAATTATGACAAGATTCATGACAAAGATGCGTGGAGTGACAGATATACGTACACATCATCTGTCAATGCTCTCTACACACCTCAAGTGGACATCAATCCTGTCATGCGTCAGGCTTGCTGGTCATGGGTGGAATCCATGTCCGGGAAGAGAATCGTATGGGCCGATACGGAATGGGTACATGCCAACAGTGTTGAAGACATCGTAATGCAGGAAGGCAGCATGAAACTCTTCCCGAACCCTGCCAACGAATATACTATGATCTGTCTGCCGATGGCAGCGACCTGCAAGGCTGCAGTCTATGACATGCAGGGCAGGGTAGTCGCCGAAGCTTCTTTCACCGGCAAGGAATATAAGCTGAATGTGCAACGCTTGGCCAAGGGTACGTACATGCTCAAGGTCGTATCCGACACGGAGTGCTTCGTAGAGAAGCTCGTAGTGGAATAAGGGCGGCTGTGACTCTACCGACTCAGTCGGATGGAGACCTCGCTAAGCACATATAAAGATCATAATATCCTAACGATAAGAGAGGCAGAGGTACGGACTATCAGGCTGTATCCCCTGTCTCTCTTTGTACTAAAAACATAGAGCAATGAAATACAAAAGCATTATCCTCTCCATCTGTTTCCTGATAAATGTTTCGGGAGGCTTTGCCGCTTCTCAAGGGGCTTGTATGCCTCAGAGCTGGTTAGGGGAAATAGGACAGAAAGCCAAAGAGAAGGTAGAAAAGCGGGTGGGGGAGAAGGTAGACAAAGCCATGGACAAGACCCTCGACAAAGCTGAAGAGGAAGCTGTCAAAGGAACGAAGAAAGCCACTGCAACCCCCGCTAAAACAACTACTCGCAAGACTATTTCATTGGATGAACTGGATCGACAAAACGATCAGAAAATGCGTCGCGCAAGCAATGCGGGCAGATCAGTCGGCAAGGTCGGCGGCCAAGGCGGATGTGAAATCCTGTTTCCGACCAAGCAGGGTGCTCGGCGTGAAATGACTATTTACGATGCCAAAGGAAAAGTTACCGGCACGATTCGGCAGCAGGTGCAGAGTGTAACTAACACGGCTAAAGGGATGAAAATAGCCACCACTCAAGAGATGTATGACAAGAAAGGGAAGCCGATCTTTTCGGGCACGGCGAATATGTGGTGCGACGGCGACCGATTCTATGTCGATGCCCAATCGTTGCTCAATGAGCAAACGCTCAAGATGTTCGAAGACATTAAGAGCAAAGTGACAGGCGTGGACATCACCTATCCATCCCGAATGTCGGCAGGTCAGTCTCTGCCCGATGCCGAAGTGACGATTACGGCCGAAGCGGCCGATTTCCCATTGCCTCCGATTACTCTGCGAACCATCGACCGCAAGGTGCAGGGCATCGAAAGCATTACCACTCCGGCCGGAACTTTCCAATGCTACAAGATCAGCTATTCGATCGTCATGGAAAGTATGATTACGGTACGGATGAGTGCTGTGGAGTGGATGTCGAGAGAAGCCGGATGTGTCAAGAGTGAGAGCTACGACAAGAAGGGCAAACGCATAGGCAGCACACTGCTCACGAAGCTGGAGTAGCCGTTTCAGTGCCGATTATTGTGAGTCGCTCGTTTATGCCGTGTCGTATATTGGTAATATGAACAAGAAATGTTTCACTCCAATAGTGTCCTAAACGTTTCGTTAATCACCTGATATACAGCATATTGAAACTCGAGCCCCAATGTGCAGAATATTCTTGCAAAGAATTTAATATCAGCCAATTAGGATGTATTCTGAAAAATTATTTAGGACGCTATTGGTTTCACTCATAAAAATGTCAACAATTATGAAATTAAAAATTGCACTCAGAATGCTGCTGGCGACTTTTGCCATAGTTTTATTTAGCCCTCCGGCCAAGGCTCAGATGGATATTGGTGGAGACGATGTATTGATCGAGACGATCTCCACCCTATCAGGATATTCAGAGGATTTTTATTACAAGATGGCTGTGGCAGACAATGGATGGATCTATGTGATGTTGGATTTATCTCGTATTAATCCCAGTGGTGTCTTTTTGTATCGTTCGAAAGACGGTGGTGCTACTTACCAAAAGTTAGGGTCTTTGGGGTCTTTGGTGCCTTATGACTTCGATGTCTCGCATTGCGATTTTACTGTAACGGGCAAGGATGAAGATGATATCAATGTTTGGACAGTCATGACAGCATCCGAATATGTAGGTGGTACTATTGGCAATGGCGTTTTGCTGATGCATCGCCATGATGCAGATATCAATAATACAGAGTGTGTGTACAAGAAGGATTTTCCTGATCATGCACTGGAGGGTGTAGCCATCGCCTCCAACTACCGTGCACCCTCTCCTTACGGTTTGGGGGGCGATCCTTTTGCTCTCGCTGTCGCTGTTAGTGGCTCCGGAAGCGATCACAGCTTCTTGGACTATATTTTTTCGTTAGATGGTGGAGTACACTTTGAGCAAAAGCGTATTTACACAAGACCCCAAAAACTGACTATCAATAGAGTAGACCTTTCATTAGGCAGTACATCTTCTTCTCTTGGATTTAATACTTGGCCACTAATGGGAGTCGTATTCGAAATGAATCGGAACTCTGATGGCTTCGACATTGGTTTCATTTCCAACTTTGTGGACTATGATCCCCGCTATGCGTGGTCTGATCCGATAATAATAGAAGAAGACTGTGGATGGACTGATTTTAATCCTTTGGGAGCACTAAGTATAGAGATCCAAATGATGTTGGATGACAATTCGGATAATACCGTGGGTGGAGAACGCTCCCATAACTTCCTGATCACTTACCCGGGCCATTACGTATATCCGAAGCAGTCTTTCGATTACTCTCTCGGACATACACCTACAAAGAAAGATCTGGTCGTTAAACACTGTATAGGTATTCCGGCTTTGGCATACGATAAAGAAGGCGATCGTTATCTGACTACTTTTCAGGATCACAATCTAATGAGATACAGATGGATCAAATACGATGACATTCATTCTCCTTATGGTTGGAGTTGGCCGTATGTATATGCAAAAGAAGCTAAAGATAAAGAGAGGCGTCGTCCGCAAGTAGCACTCAATCCTACCAATGGAAAGGCTTGTTGGATATGGCATACTCGCAAGAGTCCATATGAGGAAACCAAACCACATCCCACTCCTGTAATTATTAAACATTTCCTATGGTCCGATACGGAGTGGGTACATGCTCTGGATGTGGGGGACGTATTGCAGAAGGAGGGTGGCATGAAGCTCTACCCTAATCCTGCCAAAGAATATGTTCTGATCAACTTACCCAAAGAAGGGAATCACGAGGCTGTCTTATACGACATGCAGGGCCGAATCGTGGTGGAAGTTTCATTCTCAGGGAAAGAATATAAGCTGAATGTGCAGCATCTGTCCAAAGGTACGTACATGCTGAAAGTTGTAGCGGATACGGAGTATTTCGTGGAAAAAATCATTGTAGAGTAAGAAATCGGCACGAAAAATCTAAGACCGGAAAAAGACACCTGAGTCTTGGAGTGGGAATGCTTGTCGGAAGAGAATCGCCCGACTTCTTTCCCGCTTTGAGGCGAAGAACAGCAAACTCTCCCGTCTGACCTGCGGGAGGGTTTAAGACCCCCATATATACAAGGGTCTCTAATAAACTGTGACCGGATCCATGAGAGGGAGAGTCGTCCTGACAGATCCTCTTGTGGATCTTTCTTTTTTGTGGCGGTTTGAATGGTTGCAAAACGCGCAGATTCGATGTTGGGGTTATTCCGCTACCGGAGAAAGCTCATGGTTGGTTTACGCTCCAAAAATTTAGTGTTTGCGCTCTCTGAAAACATGGCGTGAAAACTTTTTCGTTCCGGCGCGGGAAGTGAAAAATTTACGCGCCGGAACGAAAAAAATCTCGCGCCATTTTTTCGGGAAACTCAGACCGCAATCGGCAGCTTTTTGGGACGTGTTTTGGCGAGCATTGGATCGGCGAGGCGGTGCTGACGAGCCGGCATATATGTGCCAAGACCTACGCTCTATCGGATAAAGATGATTCCATCATATCGTTATAGGTTGGCACATTCCCCATCGGGGAACCTTTTCTGTAGGAATTGACGTACTTTTGTCCGGAACCAAGTCCGTTTTTTTGAGTATGCGCTTTGATGAATTGAATTTAGGAGATGAAGTATTGGATGGCCTCGATGCCATGAATTTCTTCGAGACCACACCCGTGCAGGCCGCCACCATCCCGCCCATTCTGGAGGGGCGCGATGTGATCGCCTGTGCCCAGACCGGCACCGGCAAGACGGCAGCCTATCTGCTACCCATACTGGATCGCCTGAGTGCAGGCGAATTTGCCTCCGATGTGGTGAATGCCGTGATCATGGCTCCCACTCGCGAACTGGCGCAGCAGATAGATCAGCAGGTGGAGGGATTTTCCTACTTCATGCCCGTATCGGCCGTAGCCATATACGGGGGTACGGACGGGGTGGCATGGGAGCAGCAACGCCGGGGGATGGCTATGGGGGCAGACATCGTGATAGCCACACCGGGGCGTCTGATCTCGCATCTGAACTTGGGATCGGCTGACCTCTCCCACGTCTCCTACTTCGTTTTGGACGAGGCCGACCGTATGCTGGACATGGGTTTCTTCGATGACATCATGCAGATATACAAGCAGCTGCCGAATTCGTGCCAGACTGTTATGTTCTCGGCTACGATGCCTCCCAAGATCCGTAAGCTGGCAGCATCCATTCTGAAGAATCCGATAGAAGTGGAGATCGCCATCAGCCGTCCGCCGGAGAGTATCATGCAGAGCGCATACATTTGCTACGAAGCGCAGAAGCTCCCTATACTCCGCAAGCTCTTCGAGCAGTCGGCACCGAAGCGCACCATTATTTTCGCCTCGGCCAAGCTCAAAGTGCGTGAGCTGACTTCCACTCTCCGCAAGATGGGTTTCAATGTGGCCGATATGCACTCCGATCTGGAACAGTCCCAGCGCGAGCAGGTGATGCGCGACTTCAAAAACGGCTATGTGGATGTACTCGTGGCCACAGACATTGTAGCCCGAGGGATCGACATCGACAACATACGCGTAGTCATCAACTACGACATACCCCACGACCCCGAAGACTATGTGCACCGTATCGGGCGGACTGCCCGGGGTACGAATGGAGAGGGGCTGGCTATCACTTTCGTCTCCGAGGAAGAGCAGAGCGACTTCCACAAGATCGAGACGTTTCTGGGCAAATCGGTCTATAAACTGCCTGTCGATCCGGAGTTTGGCGAGGTCCCTGCCTACGAACCGGCTAAACGTCGCCCCCGTCGCCATGGACGCAGTGGCGATGCCCGTTCCGGTCGCTCCGAAAAGGACAAAAGACAAGGGAAAACCGCTTCGAACGGACGCAGACGCGGAGGCGCGAGACCGAGGCGATAGGGCCGAATCGGGGCATGACGGCCATACATCGGCTGCGGTTTGACCCCCATCCTCTTTTCTCCTTTCGAGCTTCCATACATAATGTATATATATTACTTTTGCATCACGTCCGTCAGCAGTCGCCGCCGAGGTGGCCCGACGCGTTCGATTTGCCGGTAATGGAACGATAACTCTACACCATATCAAAGATGAACAACGAAAACAAGTTTTCTGTCTTTTCAGGAACCAAATCCCGCTATCTCGCGGAAAAGATCTGCAACAGTTTGGGTTGCCCGCTGGGGCGAATGAATATCGAGCACTTCGCCGATGGAGAGTTTGCCGTCTCCTATGAAGAGAGCATTCGCGGTCGGGACGTATTCCTCGTTCAGTCCACATTCCCGTCTTCGGACAACTTGATGGAACTGCTCCTGATGATCGATGCCGCCAAGCGTGCTTCTGCACACTATATCACGGCTGTCATCCCCTATTTCGGATGGGCCAGACAGGACAGAAAGGACAAGCCCCGTGTCTCTATCGGTGCCAAGCTGATTGCCGATCTGCTCAGCAAGGCCGGCATTACGCGTCTGATCACGATGGACTTGCATGCCGATCAGATTCAGGGTTTCTTCGATGTGCCGGTGGATCATCTCTACGGCTCCACCGTTTTCATGGAATACATCCGCAAGACGATGCCCATAGAGAACCTCGTAGTGGCTACACCCGACGTGGGAGGTACCAAGCGGGCCAACAGCTATGCCAAGCACCTCGGCGTTCCTATGGTAATCTGCCACAAGAGCCGTCTCAAAGCCAATGAAATAGCTGAGATGCGCATTATCGGGGATGTAGAGGACAAGGATGTGCTGCTTGTGGACGATATCGTGGACACTGCCGGTACGATAACCAAGGCGGCGGACTTGATGATGGCCCATGGTGCACGCAGCGTATGTGCTATCGCCAGTCACGCCGTGATGAGCGATCCGGCTTCGATGCGAGTAGACCAGTCCTCTCTGAAGGAAATGATATTCACGGATTCGATCCCCTATCCGCACAAGTGTGAGAAGGTGAAGATTCTCTCTGTGGCGGACTTGTTCGCAGAAGCGATCAAGCGCGTTTGCAGCCATGAGTCGATCACCACGCTCTATTCTTTCTAAGACAACAAGGGTAGTTCGTTCGAGCTACAGAGCTGCCGGAGTGAGGGATTCCTTCCTTTTGCACAGCTGACCGACTACACTATTTGATCAAATACTGACAGTCCTGCCATGGGTCGTATCAAGCTACGTTGGAAACGTATTCTCCTCTGGGTGATCATCTCACCCCTCTTGCTTGTGCTGCTCGTGGCAGGATTGCTCTATCTGCCTCCCATACAGCAATGGGCTGTAGGGATAGCCGCGCGTAAGGCATCCGAAGCCACCGGTATGCAGATCGATATCGGACGCATTCGTCTGGGTTTTCCGCTGCACCTCTCTTTGCAGGACATTACAGCCGTGAAGGCAGAAGGCGACACGCTGGCGGATATAGGCTCTCTACGGGTAAGAGTATCGGTGCTACCGCTCCTCCATCAACAGGTGGAGGTGCCCGAACTTAAGTTGCAGGATGCTTCCATCCACTATACGGACAGTCTCGGGCTGATGGATATGAGGCTGAAAGCCAAACTGATTCGGGCAGCTCACATAGCCGTCGACCCCGAAGCAAAATGCGTCCTGCTGGGGCAGTGGCATCTATCCGATACCGATGTGGCATACTTCAGCGCAGATACCACGGCAGCCGATACGACCAAGAAAGGGCCCTTCGACTGGCAGTTCGAGTTGGACCGACTGGATCTGAAGAATATATCCGCTGAAGTCCGCATGCCCCTTGACAGTCTGTATCTCAATACTCTCATCGGAAAAGCTGCAATAGCCAAAGCCAAAATGGATATTGCAGACATGCTCTATCAGGTGGGCATGGCGCAGTTGGATCAGACTACTTTGTCCTACGACGTGGATGAAAGGGAAGCTTCGCCCACCTCTTTCGACTATCGTCATATTGCCCTGAACGATGTCTCCCTCCAAGCCAAGGACATTTGTTTCCACGATGGCGATATGGAACTCCGGCTGGTCAGCGGATCGCTGCGGGAGCGGGATCAATTCGAGCTACAGCGATTGTCGGGGAGATACAGGATGGATCGTTTCGGCTTCTTCCTGACGGACTTTTCCCTTGCTACGGGGCATAGTTATATCAATGGCGAAGCTCGGCTCCCATGGAACATCTTCAAGAAAGATCCGACGGCTATGATCAATCTCTCCATGGATGCTTCGATCGGATTGAAGGATGTAAGCTATTTGGCCGGGGATAATTTCCAACTTCCATCGCGCAGATTGGTACGCTATCCCGATACGCCTGTGGATATCGTGATACAATGTACAGGTACGCTTGATGAATTGGAGGTAGAGCATATGTCCCTGTTCTGGGACGGAATGACTGATATGGATGGACATGGGGTGTTTACGAAGTTGCTTGACGATCGCAATCGTGCCGGCAACTTTGTGCTGAATATGGGTTTTCATCAGGACGCTTCCGGCCTTTTGGCATTTTACGACAAGGCTCTTTACGAACGCTTCGCTATCCCTGCGGGCATGACTGTCGCTGCCGAGCTGAAGATCAGACGAGGAGTGTACAGCGGTCAAGTAAAGCTGACAGAGCGTTCCGGCAGCCTCCGCGTCGATGGCGACTATCTGATGGGTACGGATAAATATCGGCTCGATATGCAGGTGGACGGTCTGAACTTCGGTGTCTTCATGCCGAAAGATAGTATCGGTTCCATGCAGGCAGTGCTTCATGCCGAAGGACGTGGATTCGACCTCTTCAACAAACGTACTGTCTCCACTATACACACATCGGTCAAACACATCCGTTGGAAAGAGCGGGATTTGGATAGTATCACTTTTGATGCGGCATTGAACGAAGGTGTGCTCTTCGCTTCATTCAACAGCACGAACTCCTTTCTGAACGGGAGTATGCAATTGGATGCTCTCCTCGGCAAAAACAAACTGGACGGTTCTGTGATGGTGCGGATGGATTCGGCAGACTTCAACGCATTGGGCTTTGCGGACACTACTTTTGCGGCAGCTTTTGTCCTTGAGGGTCATGTGAAAAGCGATTTGGCTCAGACACATCGGTTCGAAGCCTCGGTACAAGATTGTTACATGCAGCTCGAACGCTACAAAGTAATACCGGAACGAATAGACATATTAGCCGATACCGATCCCGATAGTATCCGTCTGGATCTCGTTTCGGGCGACTTGAAAATGGCTCTCAGAGTAGGAGAAGGCATAGATGCCGTTACGGTCGTGTCCCAATCTCTCGGGAAGAAGATAGAGACATTCCGCAATGACTCTATTCAGCGTCTGCGACTCTCTTCGATTATTCAGGAGCTGCCTCATGCGACCTTTACGATCCAAGCCGATCGGTACAATCCGCTCCACGACTTTATGGAGGTAAACGGTATGAAATACAATTCCATCCGTGGCAAGCTGACCGTTTCGCCCGAAAACGGGTTGGAGGGGTATATGGATTTACAGGGTTTGCAGCGCGATACGCTCCGTGTCGATCGTTTACATCTGGACATTGCTACACTCTCACAATACGGTATGTTCGCGCCGGATTCAGCCAATTCGACAGAGGTGTCGGATTCGATTCTGAACAGATATGATCGTATGATCCGACTCACTCTGACCATGGATAAGAATCGTTTCCGTCGTCAGCCGGCCATGTACGGCAAAGTGGTGGCGGATGCTACCCTTCAGGGTTTGAATCTGCGCCTGAATTTGGCCGATGGAGCAAAGCAGGATGCTTACCGCATCGGGATTCACGGATTCTGGGATGAAAGCGGTTATGGTCTCAACTTCATAGAGTCGGAACCCGTTATCTTGGCATACAATCGTTTTACCGCTAGCAAGGACAATCGCATTTTCTATCGAAACGAAGACAAACGTCTGTCTGCCTCGCTTGAACTAAGCAGCGAGGATGGGCAATACTTGTCCGTGCAGACCAATGATACCATTCCCGATTTGGAAGAGATAGGTCTGAATATCCGCAACCTGCGCTTGCAACAATATATCCGAATGTCTCCCCTTCCTAACCTAGCCGGCAGATTTTTCGCTTATGCGCGACTATCCCGTACGGGAGGAGAGGACGGTATCACCACGATTACCGGCGATATCTCTGTCAATGAGTTCGAATTTGAAGGCAAGCCTATCGGCAACATCGCATCCTCTCTGTTCTATGAACCCCGTAACGACCATTCGCACTACGTAACGGCAGAGATAAGCTACAATGGAAATGCCGCCCTCAATCTCGATGGTATCTATCATGGAGGCATCCGTGAGAACAATCTCGATATGGCTGCCATCCTGAACGGATTCCCACTCGCCATTGCCAATCCTTTCATCGGAGTGGAAAGAGCTTCTCTCTCCGGTTTCATCGAAGGAAAACTTGCTATTGCGGGCAAAACGGACAGCCCTCGGATCGATGGACAACTGAATATGCGCGAAGCATCGGTCTATTCGCCGATGATTGGCAATACATTCTATTTCTCGGACAAACCGCTGGTCTTCGATCGCCACAAATTGGTTTTCGACAATTATCAGATACGCGCTCAAGAAAAGGCCCAAGACGGTCTTAATCTTAATGGAGAAGTAATTCTGACAGGAGCCAGAGCCATGACAGCCAATCTGAAGATGCTGGCAGACGAGATGACTGTGTTGGACAGCAAGAGAAATCAGGGCGACTTGCTGTATGGCAAACTGATTGCCTCCACTGATCTTTCCCTTCGCGGCCCTCTGCAAGCACTTGCAATTTCGGGTTCTCTGGATATTCATGGAGGCACTTCCTGTACGTATGTGTATACAGGTGCAGATCTGGAAACGGAAAGTCGGATGGGTGATGTGGTGAACTTCATGGACTTTTCCGATACGATCATGATTCGTTCGCAGGCCGATATGGAAAAGGAAAGAGCTTCATTCGGTGGCATGAACATGCTCGTTCGGATTCATATCGATCCCGTTGTACAGTTGGGTGTGGATCTTTCGGCCGGACATGAGGACTATTTGGAGCTGCAAGGAGGAGGAGATATGACCTTCACAATGCCGGCTTACGGGGAAATGAGTCTGACGGGCCGATACAATATGAGCGGTGGCGGCACCATGCGCTATACGCTGCCCGTCGTGGGTAAGCAGGTTTTCACCATCGATCCCTCAAGCTATGTGCAATGGAGCGGCAATGTGCAGGAGCCTTACGTCAACTTCAAGGCTGTACAGCGAGTACGTGCCGATGTGATGGAAAGCGGTAACAAGACGTTGAGAAAGGTGAATTTCGATGTGGGGATTATCGTCAAAGAAACGCTCAAGAATATGGATTTGGTGTTTGATGTCGAAGCTCCGGAGGACTTTTCTATCCAGACCCAACTGCGAAGTATGGGCCCGGAGGAACGTTCGAAGCAGGCCATCGGACTCTTGGCAACAGGTTCTTATTTGGCTTCCCAATCGAGTGGGTTCAACTTTGACAATGCACTCAGCAGCTACGCTCAGGGAATGATCAACAGTGCTCTGGGCAAGGTGTTCGACGGCTCCGGACTGAACATCGGTATGGAAAGTCATGATGGCACCGACGGAGGCGGCACATATACGGACTTCACGTATAGCTTCAGCAGACAATTCTATGACAACAGGATCCGTGTCGTGATCGGAGGATCTGTCGCTTCCGGCTCCAATGTGCCGACCAACAAGGAAAGGACATTGGTGGACAACGTATCCGTGGAGTACCGTCTGGACAAATCAGGAGCACAGCACCTCAAACTCTTCCACAAAAAGAACAATGAAAATCTGCTCGAAGGAGAAATAACGGAGACAGGCATCGGCTATGTGATCAGCCGAAAGCTGGCGCGCCTGTCCGATCTGTTCCGTTTCGGGAAGAAGAAAGAGACGAAAACCATCGTGCCGAAAGCAGAAGCTCTCAAACCCGAAGAGGAGCCGGTATCCGTGCGGACGGATACCATTCCGACAAAGCGATAAGAATCCCATGAAAGTATTACGGCAAGTATTCCTCCCCATCCTTTTGGCTCTACTGGCAGCAGCCTGCTCCACCACGAAGAACCTGCCGGAAGGCGAACAGCTGTATATCGGAATGGGCAAGACTCAGATACTCCGACAAGACAAGAGCCATGCAGGTCAGCAAGCTCTGACCGAAGTGGAGAGCACACTGAAAGTCACACCCAATGGAGCTATTTTCGGCAGTGCCAGTGCCTCCTTGCCCAAGCTGCCGTTTGGATTGTGGTTGTACAATAGCTTCGTGAGAGATTCGACGGTCATCTCGAAATGGATATTCGACAAGTTTGCAGCCAAACCGGTTTTCATCAGTCAGGTCAAGTCCGACAGTCGGGCGAAGGTGGCGACCAACATCCTCCGCGAACACGGATACTTCGATGCCGAAGTAAAAAGCAGTGTGACTACATTGAAAAAGGACTCCCTCAAGGCCAAAGTCTCTTATACGGTGGATATGGCCTCCCCCTATCATTACGACAGTATCGTCCCCCTGCCGATCAGCACCTTCCCCGACAGTATTTTGGCCTACAGGCAGACTCCGACTTTGATCCAAAAAGGAGACCAGTTCAATTTGGCAAAGCTGCATGAAGAGCGTCAGACTATCAGTGCCTTGCTGAGAGACAATGGCTATTATTACTTTCGTCCGCAAGATATTATTTACGAGGCCGATACCCTCCTCGTAAGGGGTGCCGTCTGCCTCAGAGCCAAACTGTCGGAGGACACCCCTCCCCAAGCCATGCGTCCGTGGAAGATCGGGAAACGGACAGCAGTGCTATTGGGTATGAATGGAGAAGCACCGACGGATTCGCTCGAAGTGAACGACCTGAAAGTCCTTTACTATCGTAAAATGCCGGTTCGTCCCAAGATTTTGGCCCAACGCTTTCGTTTCTTTTCCGGCAATCTGTATCGGCAGAAAGACGATGAGACGACGCGCAAATCCTTGGCACGTTTGGGAGCCTTCTCCGTTATCGATCTCAATTTTTCGCAACGGGATTCCACCTCCGACCTGTTGGATGTGAGGCTGTTGACCTCGCTCGACAAACCGTGGGACGCATCTTTAGAGACCTTGTTCACGAGCAAGAGCAACGATTTCATCGGCCCGGGACTGAATTTCGCCCTTGCTCGGCGCAACGTATTCGGAGGAGGGGAAAATCTGTCTTGGAATATCGGCGGATCCTATGAGTGGGAGACCCGCAATCGCCCCGAAGGCAGCAGCAACCATCTCATCGACATCAATTCGTACAACGTCAATACGTCCGTAAATCTCTCTTTCCCCTCGATCGTATTCCCCGGCCTGTTGGACAAGTACTATTACTATCCTACGACTACCACGTTTCAGGCTTCTGCCACGGCACTGAACAGGGCTCATTACTTCAGCATGTACTCTTTCGGTTTCTCGACCACCTATGAATTCCAGCCCTCCAAAGAGCATCGGCATGCCATCTTCCCACTCAAGCTGAACTACAACCTCCTGGGGCATCAGACCGAAACCTTCCAGACCATTACGGCGAACAATCCGCCCCTGCTGCTGAGTCTTCAGAGTCAGTTCCTTGCACAAATGGGGTATGTCTACACTTTCAACAAATCAGTCTCTGAAAAAAGTTCGCATCATCTCTGGATGCAATTCGGCCTGTCGGAAGCAGGCAATCTGCTCAATCTGATCTATCTGGCTGCCGGCAAGAAGTACAGCGACACCAAGAATTTCATCGGTGTGCCCTTCTCTCAGTTCATCAAAGCCACGGGAGAGTTGCGCTATACCTATACCATAGACCGCAATCAGTCTCTGGCAACGCGCTTTGGCTCAGGCGTGATCTACAGCTATGGCAATATGCGGGTAGCCCCCTATAGCGAGCAGTTCTATGTGGGTGGGGCCAATAGCATCAGAGCCTTCACCGTCCGTAGCATAGGCCCCGGGCGATTCAATCCCGATGAAGACAATCTGTACTCTTATTTGGATCAGGTCGGGGAGTTCAAGCTCGAAGCCAACGTGGAGTACAGGGGCAAACTCTTCGGCGATCTTCACGCAGCGGTTTTCCTCGATGCGGGTAATGTCTGGCTCTTGCGTGAGGATCCTTCCCGTCCGGGCGGTGCTCTGTCCGAAGCGGGATCGATAAGCAATTTCCTGAACAGCATTGCTCTCGGCACCGGTGTCGGCCTTCGCTACGATCTGGCATTTCTCGTGGTTCGTGTCGATGTCGGCTTCGGTCTCCACCTTCCGTACGATACGGGCAAGAAAGGTTACTACAATATTCCGCGCTTCAAGGATGCCGTGGGTTTCCATTTGGCAGTCGGCTACCCTTTCTAAGAGAATCTTTTGGGTAAGTTCGCCCCCTTAGCCCGATGCCAAACTCCGAATACCCTTTTGTGATAAAATCTGTTATCGGCTACTGATAGAGCAGTCGCAACAAACAAAAAGCGAGCCAAAATCCGTGAGAAACTCGCGCCATGATTTCGGATTTGCGGTTCGTCTTTTTTTCAAATCTCGAGCCAAAAGCGAAAAAAAGACGAGTGAGAATTTTTTGATTGCCGAACGACTATTTCGGATTTTTCAGTTCCGTTTTTGTGTGTCTTGTCGCTTGTGTTTTCTTTATCGGGAGTGAGGAGGGGGATTTCGTTAGACTTTTCATACAGTATATTACAGATTTTCGATTTTTGCAGGATTCCTCTTTTTGGGGAGCTTCCGCGGCTCTCTTTTCGGTATTTAAGCTAAGGAATGTAAGTATCTTTGCTCCTTGAAAGCAAAGTTATCTGCGTGAGTCAAAGGAAAAAACTGTCAGCCGGTCTCATACGGTTTATCCGTCGTTATCGCACCGTCATGCGCCGATCCAAGTGGGTGGTCGTGGCAGTGCTGACAGTGGCCTTTTGTCTGCTGATTCTGCCCAATCTGATCCTGCAAATTCCGTCCGTGAGGCGTTCCGTCGCCGGACGTGTGCAGACCGAACTGTCCAAGGCTCTCGAAACTCGTGTCCGAATCGGGCATATCAGTATCGGCTGGTGGCGACAGGCAGAGATCAACGACATAGTCATCTTCGATCGTGCCGGTCGTCCTGCGGTGTCTGCCGAACGTTTGACCGGAGGTCTGGATCTGCTCCCCCTTTTGAGAGGGCGTCTGAGCTTCTCTTCAGCGCGTCTGTTCAAGGGCGAATTCGATGTATATCGCTCCCGCCCCGATACGGCATTGAATATCCAGTTTATTCTGGATGCCCTCAAAAGCAAAAATTCGGAAGAGCCGAGCCGGCTACAGCTCAATATCAATACCATCTTGCTTAGGAACTGCCGTCTCTCTGCTACGGGGCTGCACAAAGCTCAGTCCGGGACATTGGGGTTGCATGACTTGAATGCCAAGGTACGTCTTTTCGAAGTCGATAGTACGGGACTGAAAGCACAGCTGCGCCACCTTTCTTTTTTGGAAAATAGTACCGCTCTCAACCTCAAAGAGCTACATGCCGATGTCAGTCTTCGGGGCGACACATTGGGCGTGGATCGTCTTCATATCTCTTTGCAGAACAGTCATCTGCGGATAGCTTCCGTCTACTGTGTCCTTTCCCCCGATGAATCCGGCTTGCCTGCTATAAGCATGACGGACTTGGCCGGTCGAATCCGTCCCTCTGATCTGAAAGGGGGCTTCCCCGCACTCGATACGATGGACGATCTGTTGGAAGTCTCTCTACCGGAGCTGGCTGTCGGTTCAGGCGAGGCCGTTATGCCCGAAATCAGCATGAGCTATGGCGATGAACTGACCTTACAGGCGGGCATAGGCTTGGCTGAAATAGGGGGAAAGGAGCGGATGCATATCAGGCTCCGGCTGGATGAGCTTAAGCTCGGCCCCCGAGCCTATATGCTGGCAGAGCGTATCTTTCCCGATCAGCTTCCCCCGCAAATGCGCGATCTGGGAGCTGTAGATATTATGGCGGCTGCCAATGGCCGACTGGACGATCTGCGGCTGAAAACTCGTGTAGAAACGGATGCCGGAGCTCTGACCATACAGGGCAAAATCGGCCTGGATTCTCTCTGGCGACCGGTGCATGTGGATGCTCATGCTACCACCGAAAGGCTGGAGCCGCAGCTTATGGCAGGCCGAAAAGACTGGCCGGAACACGTGGCATTCGACCTGAAAGTGAAGACGCGTCTGGATGCCGGCAATCTCCTGTCGGGAAGTCTGGCCGGCCGTGTGTCGCTGCTTACTTACCGAGGCTATACCTATGAGGATCTGACGATCGACGCACAGGCTGACAGAGGTAAGTGGTCGGGTGTCCTCAGCATGAACGACCCCAACGGTCATATCCGCCTCTCTTCTGCCGGCGAAGGACTTCCTTTCTCCGGTGGTTCCTCCCGATTAGAGTGGAATCTGACGGCACACAAACTTCATCCCGATCGGTTTCTACCCGGCTTTGGCATCCCGTCTGCCGATGCTCTGTTGGTATCTTCCGGTGAACTATCCGGAAACGGGATCGACAATCTGACGGGTACCGTAAGAATAGATACGCTGGACTGGCAGACAGCGGACAAAGGGCTTCATCTGCGCGACGTGATGCTGTCCACGGCAAGGGACGAAGGGCATCGCTCTGTCGTCCTCTCTTCTCCATTTTTGCACGGAAAGCTAAGTGGCGAGTTCGACCTCTCCGCACTGCCTGCTCTGTTCCAAAGGCTGGTTCGCACTCATCTTCCCGCCCTCATGGATCAGAAGGCTCAGGAGAAAGCTCCTGCCGAGCATATGCGCCTCAGTCTGGCGATGGAGGGGGCTTTGCCCAAAGAGTTGTGCAGCTTCTTAGGCCTCCCCGTTACCGAAGCTGACTCCATCAGGATCAGGGGAGACTATTCGGAATTGCTTCGAAGTCTCGACTTGCAAGTTCGTGCCGGCCGACTCATGGCCATGAACAAAGAACTTCGGGGTACGGAGGTGAATTTGAACTCATCCTCGGGCAAGGCCGAACTGATCTGCAGGTCGGACTTGTACCACGAAGGCAAACCCTCGATACGAGACCTCAGCCTGCAAGCCCTGATGACAGACGACAGTATCCGTACCCGGCTGGATATGGGGTTGGATAGGCGCGGTGCGAAAAATGGATTTGTATCCCTGCTCACAAATTTTCGTCGGGACAAGGATTCTTCGCTGAATACCCACATCCGTCTGGATCGCTCCACGGCACGCATCGGAGGCTACGAGTGGCAGATAGCCTCGGCTGAAGCCATATTGGCTCCGGAACGGCTGGTCGTCAGCAACCTCTCCATCAAGAGCGAAGGCAAAGCCGTCGAAGCAGAGGGGGTACTCAGCAACTCCCCTTCGGACTCGCTTCGTGTCCGTGTGAATCATATCAGTCTGAAGTATATATTGGAACTGGCCGGAGTGGATTTCGACATGCTCGATGTGGAGATGACGGGAGAGGCTGTCTTGAGCGACATCGCAGACCGGCAGTTCATGCAGGCGCGGATCACGGGCGAGAGCTTTACCGTGAACGGGATCGACGTGGGTCCTATATCGGCCTTCGGCTCATGGGAGAAGGCTACGCAGAGCATTCTGTTGGATGCGCTGGTGCATAACCCCGATGGTACGAGTACGTCGGCTTGGGGGTACATCCGCCCGTTCAATCCCCACGCCGGTCTGGATCTGCGGTTCGATGCCAAGCATGCCGATGTGGCCTTCATCCGACCTTTCCTGTCGGAGTTTTGCCATAAGCTGGAGGGACATGCTTCGGGAAACATGCGGCTCTTCGGTGATTTTAGCGATCTGACCATAGAAGGGGAGGTTATGGCCGAGCAGGTGACCTTAGGAGTCAAGGCTTTGAATACGGAGTATAAATGCGATGGACAGAAAGCCGTATTCACTCCTACTCAGATGCGCTTCGAGAATATGCTGGTGAGCGATCCGGACGGGCATACGGCCCGACTCAATGCGCACATCTCACATCGCGCTTTCGATGACATCAAAGTGGATCTGAAAGTCAGCGAAGCTCGCAATATACTTGCTTATAACGTGCCGGAGCGGGACAATCCCAATATACATGGCCGAGTTTATGTGTCGGGTGCTGCATATCTGCGCGATGTGCCCGGAGGGATGCGATGCGACGTCAATCTGATTTCTGAAAAAGGAACCCATATCGTGTTGAACTTTACGCAGCCTACGACAACGGAAGAGTATCGTTTCTTGCGATTCGTAGATCCGAAAAGCCGTGAGCGATGGAGACCGGAAACTTCTCCTGATCGGCCTCCCATGCCTCTACCTGCTACGGGAGGGGATCCGGAAATGGATTTCCATCTGGTCATGAATGTAGGCGTGACACCGGATGCAGAGGTGGACTTGATACTGGATCCGCAGACCGGCGATGGCTTACGCGGATCTGCCGTTGGAGACTTGCGTATCGATTACCATACATTGGGGGATATGAATGTATTCGGAGGGCTGGAGCTGTTGTCGGGCATTTATAATTTCAACCTCCGGCAGATTGTCCAAAAACGTTTCAGCATCAAAGAAGGCAGTAGCGTGAATTTTGCCGGCAATCCGATGCACGCGACTCTGAATGTAACGGCCGAGTACAATCTGACAGCCAACCTGAACGACCTGGACGAGTCTCTGGTGAGCGATGTCAGGCGGACTACCATTCCGGTGAATTGTCTGCTTCAGATCAATGGTGCCATGTTGCAGCCTGCTGTCAGCTTCGACATTAAGCTACCCAACTCCGACAGCGAATTGGAGCGTCGGGTTCGCAGTCTCATCCACAACGAAGATTCGATGACGAAGCAGATCGTTTATCTTCTTGTCTTAGGAAAGTTTTATACGCCGGAGAATGTCTACAATTCGGGAAGCGGTACGGACAACTGGACGGCAGTGGCCACCACCACTCTGTCGCAGCAACTCACCAATATGTTCGGAAGCCTCAGTGACAAAGTACAGATCGGAACGAGCATCAAGACGACCAATACCTCTTTTCAGGATACGGATATAGAACTACTCTTGAGTAGTCGTTTGCTGAACAACCGTCTCCTTATTAACGGGAATGTGGGCTATCGGGACAATCCTAATCTACAGAATACCTATGTGGGCGAATTCGATGCCGAATATAAAATCAATCCGTCCGGCTCCATTCGTATTAAGGCCTACAACCACTACAATAACCTCTATCAATATCTGCGTCAGTCCCTGACGACGCAAGGCCTTGGCCTTATCTTTAAGTATGATTTCGATGGCCGGCGACTTCCTGCTAAGACAGTCGGAGAAACCCGTATCGGTATCGATTCTCTTGCTCGACCCGATTCCGTAAGAGCGCAATAGTCCTACGGTTGTATGCTACGGCTGCATGCCGATCCGCATGCAGGCAGCTCTTTTTCGTGGAGTCTCTGATGGGTGGAAAACCTTATCTTTGTTTGACTTAGCATTATAAGGTATGAAGCAGTTTTCTTTCCGCCTGTCTCATTTTTTTCTACTTCTTTTCCTCTTGTGGTCGGTGCCGTCTGTCGGCCAGACCCGAGCTTTTGATTCGCGAGTGCAGTCGCTTCTTGTTATTCCTACAGGCACAGAACAGTTGAGGCTATATCCCTACTACCATATAAATAGTGGGGAAGGGCTGCGGATCAGTTTTGATCTTATGGGCGATGAGAGTACGACGCTGGGATACAGACTGCAGCACTGTGGTCACGATTGGCTGGCGAGTCCGATTTCTCCGGCAGAAGCTGTTTCCGGTTTTCTGGAGAACGAATTCGATCCGCCGGCCATTAGCCGAGCTACTTTGGTCAACTATGTTCATTACGAACTGTCTTTGCCCAATGCAAATTGCACCCCCAAGCTTTCGGGGAACTATCTCATGACCGTATTCGACGTTTATGATCCGGACGAAACGCTTCTTACCATTGCCTTTCGCGTGGTGGCTCCGTTGGCTTCCCTCAAGGGTTCGCAAACGTCCGTTACTTATGAAGACATACACGGTCGTCACCAGCAAGTCAATGTCGAGGTGGATCTGAAGGGCTTACGAATCCTTTCACCGTCGGAGGAGCTTACCCTTGTCGTGGGGCAAAACGGGTGCGAGACTGAGATGCGTTCGCTCTCGAGACCTTCGAGTATTGCAGGTAATACCATCGTATATGATCAGCATGCCGGAGCTTTGTTTCCGGCAACCAATGTTTACAGGAAAGCAGAGATGCTCAGCGATAGCTACAACGGTATGGGCGTGTACCGATCTTACTCACGCAACGGGCACTATGTGATGGAGTTGTATCCTGACAAAAACAGAGCCGGATTGCCCTATCAGTTCGAACAAAACAACTTCGGGAGACGTATCATTCGCACTACCGATGGTGCGAATAGTGCTACCGAAGGAGACTACTATGAGGTTATCTTCTCTTTCGAGAGTGGAAAGCTGCCGGGGCCGGTCGTTTTGTCCGGAGAGGCTTTCGATTTTCTCCCGATGAGCGAACGTGAGCTTTTCTATGATGCTTCGGAGCAGATGTACACTCGTACCCTCATGATGAAACAGGGATACTTCAATTACCTCTACATTCTTCAAACGGAGGATGACAATCTGCTCTCTCGGACAGCTCTGACCGAGGGCAATCATTACGAGACGGAGAACAGATATACCGTCTTTCTCTATGCCAAGACTCCGGCTGACATTTATGAAAGTCTCATAGCCGTTTTGGAGGTAAAATGACGGCTCGATCGGCGAACGTTTCATGTCACCGATTCTCTTCCTTTCGGGCCTTGATATAAAAGAGGATGGACTACCCTCGCAGGACGATCGTAGCCGATCGTATATCTGCTCCAATGGGAGGATTGAGCTTGCTCAGGCTTACCGTGACTTCGTTCACCTGCGGAAAGTCGTGTCGGACTCTTTGCAAAATTCGTCCGGCGACATGCTCGATAAGATTCGAGGGCTGTAAGACCTCTTCCTTGACGGCTTCATAAACGTGTCCGTAGTGGATGGTGTCTTCAATGGTATCTGAAATAACCGCTTGGGTGACATCCACGGACATGCAAAGATTGACTACAAACCAATTCCCCACTTGTCGCTCCTGCTCAAGCACACCATGTCGGGCATAAAAACGCATTTCTTCCAATTTGATTTCAGTCGTCATAAAGCTTACAGAATTTGAAGGGTTATGGTCAAGAGACATATATCATGAAAATGGCTCCACATGGATGACTATATGTGTGGGCTGACCGTACCGCCGACGCAGCAGCTTCTCGACCCTCTGCGTAGCAGCATGAGACAATGATACGGAGAGGCCGCCATCCATCAAAATATCGGCTTCGACGGCATAGTAATTGCCGATATTGCGAGTGCGGATCCGACGCACACCTTTTACCATCGACTCCGAACAAATGATTTTTTCTATCTCTTCTTCTATATCATCCGGCAAGCTCTGCTCAAGCAAATCGCGAAAAGCCGGAAGGGCCATTTGAAAACCTACCTTGATGATAAAGACACTGACTACAGCAGCTGATAGCGGTTCGAGGATCATCCAACCGCGTCCCAAAAGAAAAGCACAGCCAATCCCGATGAAAGTAGCCACAGAGGTATAGGCATCACTACGGTGGTGCCAAGCATTGGCTATGACTGAACGACTATTCTCCTCTTTTCCGACACACCGCGTTATACGGAACAGCCACTCTTTGGACACAATAGAGACAAAGGCCATAAGCAAGGCTATCGATCCGGGACGAGCTAATTCCTCCCCAAAGCGGAGATAGCGATATACCTTGGTCAGACCATCGGAGCAGAGCATAGCTCCGATGATGATCAGCGTAACGGCAATGATCGCAGTGGCGAGGGTCTCGAACTTACCATGTCCGTAATCGTGGTTCTTATCGGATGGCTTTCCCGAAATGGAGATAAAAATGAAAACCACGAAATCGGTCAGCAGATCGGACAACGAGTGTATCGCATCGGCAATCATGGCTCCGCTATGCCCGACAAAACCGGAGAAAAACTTCCCGATCGTCAAAAGCAAATTACATAGGCAACCGACCATCGTAATACGTTTGATACGTCGAGAACGCCGATTAGGATCCGAAAGTGTAACCATACCCAAAATCGATGAAACAAAGAATTGCAAATCTAAACAATGTTGTTAACTTTGCAATACAGAGAAGACGAGGAATAAGCCGCACTGTTAGATCGGGGAAACTCATCATAACAACTATTCCGAGGACAATTTCATCGCTGATGGCGGGCCGCACCTTCGGGTTGCTTTGCACAGCGGATTACAAAGGTGGTGGAATCCTCAAATCCTGTCTTTCGGAGTTTACGCTATCCGCAGTGCGGCTTTTCATAAGTATAAGGAATGAGAGTGTGTCGAAAATGGCTTCAGCAGCGTTTTCGCCACACTTTTTTTGTGTCAGAAAGGAGCGATGGTAGCCTGCGATAGCCGTAAGTCACCGTAGCGATCCGGCATAAGGACAGTATTCTTATATCAAAAGAACGATTCGGCAAAAACGATGCTACTTGCCGATGGATTGGATGCGCCTTCGCACATCTTTGGATATTTCCAAGAACATATAACCCGACTTGCCGGAGTGAATATCGGCTTCGTTTTCCTGATATTTCTTGTTGGCATATTCTTTCGATTTCTCGAAAGTCAGTCTGGACATTTGATTTTGGGATTTGCCTATCATCGTCGAATCCAACTGCTCATCGGGGAAAAAGTCGTCCAAATCGACATCGCCGATCATCGTTGTCTCCAGAAACGTTTTTTCTTTTTTGGATATATCCGTGTAATAACCGACGAACATATGGCCGGGCATCCGAACGAGGATAGGTTCGATATTGATAGCCCGCAGCAGAGATGCAAAGAGTACACTGCCATCTACGCAGTTGATCTGAGAGGACTCCAATGCATCATCGAATGTGCGTACACGCTGGGAGAGAACGACATTGCTGGACAAGCTGGAATTGGCTACCGAGCTGTAGCGGAACTGCCTTTTCTGCAATATATTCCAAAGAGCATACACTTGTCTGTCCACAGGATTCCGGGGGCTTTGGTAACCTGAGAAGCGATTGACGATACGCGTGTTGAGTGCCTCTCGCAGCAGCTTGTCGATTTTAGGGTTCTCTTCATTGACGTAGGCGGCAAAGAAGATCCCCGTTTCGCAGAATACCCGCCCTCCACTCATATAGCCCAAGAGACACTCGTTGAGACTTCTGACAGAGAATGTCCGCACCTGTTGTCCCCAGTCTGTACCATTTATTTCCACCTTTATCGCCACACTGACCGGTTCGGCTTGATTGTTATTGCGAAGGGCTTCGTACTTCCATATAATGTCGGGGTATATGGTATAGGTGGAGCCTGACTTATCCAAGACAAATTCCGAAACGGACTGGGAGAAAAAAGGCGTTTCGGCCACTTCCACACGCACGCGGCTGTTGGCTCTCCGCGTTTGCACCCGAATCCCTATGACGGACTTCGGATTGCCCACATATAAGCCCTCGACCGGTTTGATTACTTCCGCATCGGTCGTGGCTACGGACAGTATGGCAGAAGGGAAGATGTTGCCACCCAACTCATCGACAATCTCGAATCGCTGTCCATAACCGGAATAACGGAAGACCCAAACTCCGACTATTGCGAGAAGGAGTACGATGGAAGAGAGTAGTAACAGCCACTTGGGTTTGGTGCCGAGATATGCCATTGGAATTAGTTTTATCTGGGACGATTGGGAATGACTATATGCTACAAGAGCATCCTCATCGTTTGTTCAAAAGAGGGAGAAGACTACCATAGCCCTCTTTCTTCATATCCTCTTTGGGAATAAACCGAAGAGAGGCACTATTGATACAATAACGGAGTCCGCCTTTCTCCAGTGGCCCGTCATTGAACAAGTGTCCCAAGTGGGCATCGCCGGTCGTACTACGCACTTCCGTACGAGTCATTCCGAAAGAACGATCGATACGCTCGGAAATCAGCTCTTTCCCTATGGGCTTGCTGAAGCTCGGCCACCCACAGCCGGAATCGAACTTATCGGTAGATAGAAATAGCGGTTCACCTGTAGTAACATCGACATAAATACCTTCTCGAAATTCATTCCAATACTCGTTGTCAAAAGCCGGTTCGGTGGCATTGTTGCGTGTGACGGCATACTGCTCAGGTGTAAGCCGGGTACGAAGATCCGTATCATCGGCCTTCTTATAGACTCTGGCATTAGGATCTGGGTTGGCTTTCCTCGCCAATTCGAATAAGGATGGATCGATATGGCAATAACCGCGAGGGTTATGATCCAAATAGTCTTGATGATAGTTTTCCGCAGGGTAGAAATTCTTGAGCGGCTCATTCTCGACAACAATGGGCTGATCGTATTTCGCAGCCAATTCGCTCAGTGCGGATGCAACGAGAGGAAGATCTTCTTGGTCCGTATAGTAAATACCCGTTCTATACTGAGAGCCGACATCGTTCCCTTGCCTGTTGAGGATTGTAGGATCTATGGTTTTGAAGAAGAGGTCGAGCAGCAGAGAGAGCGACACCTCGTTCGGATCATACTCGACCCTTACCGTCTCGGCGAATCCTGTAGCCTGGGAACAGACCTCTTCGTACGAAGGATCCTCTATATTGCCGTTGGCATACCCGACTTCCGTAGCTACGACGCCCCGTACTTGCTTGAAGAAGTGCTCGGTACCCCAGAAGCACCCACCGGCAAAGTATATTGTCTTCGTCTCGGGGATACTATCATTATGCTGTGCCGAGGGGGTACAGCTACCGGCACTAAGAGAGAAACTGAAAGCAGTCATACAGATTAGAATAAGAGAAAGGGACTTTAGAACAAATTGGATTGTTTTTCTCATGAGGATAGGGAACTGACAGATTGAAAAAGACAACAGGGCTATTCGTGATGATAGGGTTCATGATTGAGGATAGTCATAGCTCGATACACCTGCTCGGTGAAGAAGAGGCGGATCATCTGATGAGAGAAAGTCATTCGGCTGAGCGATATTCTATCGGTCACGGCCTCCTGCACAGTGGGGCTAAATCCGTATGGGCCTCCTATGACAAAGACCATCCGACGGGTGCCGGCCAGCATTTTCTTCTGCAAAAGGGCTGAAAACTCCATGCTGGAATACTCTCTGCCTCGCTCATCGAGCAATACGATACTATCCGACGGCCGAAAACGAGCGAGTATCTCCCGACCTTCGGCATCCTTTTGCTGCTCGGCAGAAAGCTTGCTGCCCAGACGGACATCGGGTATTACCTCCATTTCGAAAGAAACATAATGGCTCAGTCGACGAATGTATTCCTCCGTCGCCTGAGCCATTAGTTTACTGTCAGTCTTGCCAACAACAAGCAGTACGATCTTCATCAGAAAGGCAGATCATCCCCCGCATCGGCGTTGGAAGCCCAACCCGTTGCCGGCTGAGACGGTATGCTCGGTTGTTGCGTTGGAAAAGCCGGAGCACCGGCGGCTGGCATTTCCTGCGGCATCTGCTGCTGAACTTGCTGCCCGATATATCCGCGCTCCATGCGCCAAGCCTTCACATCGGTGTACCAACGGCCGTTGAACTCACGGCTCTCAATATCGACCCAGACCGTGACCTGATCGCCTACCTGATAGGAAGGATCAATGCGATCTCCCCACACGCTGAAGTGTATTTTTCGGGGATATTGATCCAGCGTTTCCAATATGTACTCCTGTTTTTTCCATTCCTTTCCGGATGCCTTGCCGACTCCCGAATTGAGCGGCAGTATCTGAATAAGCTGCCCTTGAATCTGAATATCCATATTTGTTTTGTTCTAAAATAGTTATCGTTGGTTTTCCATCGCTTCCGCCATGGCCTTATCGAAAACCTATGATGTGGCGTACTTCGGCAAGAGTTCGTGCAGCACTTTCACGAGCACGCTCGGCTCCCTCGCGAACCACTCTGTCCAAAAATGCTTCATCCGCCTGAATCTCCAAGATTCGCTCCCTTATAGGAGTAGTAAAGGCGACAATGTCAGCGGCCAACTGCTTCTTGAGATCGCCATAGCGAATAGAGCAGTTATTATAGAGGTCGTCGAAATGGCGATAGACCTCATCCGAGGAAACGATACGGAGCATGGAGAAAAGATTTTCCACCGGCTCCGGCTTCACGCTGTTAGGAACTTCGGGACCGGCATCGGTCACGGCTTTCATAACCTTCTTGCTGATAGTCTTGGCATCGTCAGCCAAATAAATGGCATTGCCTTCGCTTTTGCCCATCTTGCCGGACCCATCCAAGCCCGGCACCTTCAACGCCGTTGCTCCCAGAGAGAACGATTCGGGTTCGGGGAAGAAGTCTACCTCATAGATCGTATTGAAACGGCGGGCAAACTTGCGTGCCATCTCCATGTTTTGCTCCTGATCTTTTCCGACAGGAACTTTCACGGCACGATGAATCAGAATGTCTGCTGCCATCAATGTCGGATATGTGAGCAGGCCGGCATTGACATTGTTCGGCTGCTTACGGGCCTTTTCCTTGAAAGATGTCGTTCGCTCCAACTCGCCCAAATACGCATTCATATTCAGATAGAGATAAAGCTCCAGTACCTCTCTCACATCGCTCTGCACATAGATTGTAGCCTTCTCCGGATCGATCCCGCAAGCCAAATATTCAGCCAGTATCGTACGCACATTGCGGACTATATTATCCGGATGCGGATGTGTGGTCAGCGAATGCCAATCAGCGATAAAGAAAAAGCAATTGTATCGATGCTGCATATCCAGAAAACTCCGAATAGCACCAAAGTAATTGCCCAAATGCAGATTGCCGGTCGGCCTGATACCGCTGACTACAGTTTCCATACACAAATCCTGTTTTATTTGTTTTCCGATGGTCGCAAAGATAGGGAAAAAGAAACTTTTTGTCCGTAAGTTAGAGTATTTTGCAGATCCTGCACATTCCGGCAATGCACCTTCAAGTCTGGCAAGGCTTGCTCGGCCGACAGAGAACCATCAGCCTCTCCGAAATTTCCATGAAGGTGTCAGAAGTCCATCCTTTCGGATGTCTGAAAGCCTTCGCTATTCCGTGAAAAAATACGCGCCAAAAAAGTTTTCAACAACGAAGCTGAGTTTGGAATCATTCCAAATAAGCATCCGAAAGGAAGTGGATTTTGAGGTGAAAGAGAAAAGAAAGCGACCTTTTGGGACTTGCAATTCGCTTTGTAGGAGGTCGATTCGTGATTTATATATAAACCGTTTTCGATTTGTATATAGATTGTTTCTGATTTATATATAAATCGTTTTCGATAGATATATAGATTGAATGCTATTTGTATATAAATCGGATAACTCAAAAGGCCCTTATAGAGGGCTGTAAATAAAGAGGCATGCGCTGAGTTCTACAGTGAACTCGGCGCATGCCTCTTTATTTGTGAATATTTTATGGAGGATCTGTTCCTTTTTATTTGTCTGGGACAACCTCCCTTTTATTCAAATGCCGGGGTGTCGAATGTATCTGTCGGGGCGACAATGCCGACCGGAAGGATCTCGTGTGGGAGGTAATTTCAGTACTCATGATTTATTATCGTTTAGTCGTTTATTGAAAAGTAATTCTATTCGTTCGAAAGAGCGTTCGGTCGCAACATTAAGCTTCCCATAGCAACCTCTATCGGCTGGCAAATATAGCATAAAGTCGAAACCCGAGGGAATCGTAATCTGTACATTCCATTGCCAAGAGCAACGGCCCGCCCATTTTATCCGTGGGTCTATCTGTTTGGTGATATGTGAAGGGTGAAAAGGTGTTTAAGATTCGGCAAAAATAGTGTAGCTTTGCAATCTAAGTTTTTTGAGAATGTCCGCACAGACTTTTTTCTTCAAGCTACTGTTGCCTGCTTTGCTCCTTTGCACAGGAGTCGTTTCGGCACAAACCAACGTTGCTTCCTATGAGCCTGTTCGCTACAATGGAGAAGGGATTGTCTATGCCCTCCCACAGACTCGCATCGTCGTACGGGCACAATTAGAACGTACTATCCACAAGCCCGGACCGCTCCATCTCTATGCCCAAAGGTACTTCGGACAGGAGGCGAGTGGAGAACCGACCATCCATTACCGTTTGGGTAGAGTGATAGCCCAATCGGTGGGGGTACCCGATTTCGATCATGAATATATAGTAGAGTTCCGTGCCGGTACGGTGGCAGACTTCGTAACCCTCAACAAAAGAGGTGTCATAGTCGGCATCAATGCCGACAGACAAGACCTGCCGTCGCCATGTCCGGACACTCTCTTCCGCTTGCCGATAATACAGCCCGACATAGAAAAACGTCCTGCTTTGCCTCAGGAATATACCGTGGCAGGCACGAAAGGAAAGCAAGCGGAGATCGCCGCCGCCCAAGTATTCCGCATACGTGAGAGCCTGATGGATTTGCTGACCGGTCAGGCTGAGAATATGCCCAAGGATGGAGCAGCTTTGCAGCTGATGACACAAGAGCTGAAAGCACAGGAAGCTGCTCTGCTGGAATTATTCTACGGAAAGGAAGAGATTGCATGGGAAGAACGATCATGGACTATTGAACCCAAAAACAATATAAAAGGACAAATCCTTTTTCGATTCTCTCCACTTAGAGGGGTAGTCGATTCGGACGATCTTTCGGGAGAACCGGTTAGCTTCAGTCTTCGCATCACGGACAAGGCTCCGGAAATGGACGAAAAAGAGGCGGCCAAGTATGAAAAGAGTCTCAAGGGTATCGTTTACAATCTGCCCGGAGCGGCTCGCATTACATTGGAACACAACCGCAAAGTGCTCTTCGAAGAAGAACTTCCTATCACACAATTTGGCCGTAGACAGGCCTTAGCTCCCAAAATGTTCCGCGACAAGGGTCCGGCTATCCGCGTCGTATTCGATGAAAATACGGGAGCCATCCGTCAAATCAACGAAAACAAATAATAATCAACCATTAAAACGATTTCTTATGCTAAAGAATCACCCTAAAGGACTGATCGGGGCAGCCCTCTCTAATATGGGCGAACGCTTCGGTTTCTACATCATGATGGCAATTCTGGCTCTCTTCCTTGTGAGCAAATTCGGTCTCGAAAAAACAGAAGCCACCACTATCTATGCTACTTTTTATGCGCTGATTTATCTTTTGGCCTTGGCCGGAGGGTACATTGCTGACAAAACGAAGAAGTACAAGGGAACCATCTTTGCCGGTCTTATGCTCATGACTCTCGGCTACGCGATGATCGCTATCCCTACACCTACACCGGTGCCTAATTTTGCGCTTTATCTGACGCTTACCTGTATTGGCTTGTTTGTTATAGCCTTTGGTAATGGCCTATTCAAGGGCAATCTGCAGGCTGTGGTAGGGCAGATGTATGATGACCCTCGTTATTCCGACAAGCGTGATACCGGATTCCAAATCTTCTATATGTTCATCAATGTTGGAGCCCTTTTTGCTCCGATGATTGCAACAGGTATCCGTAATGGTTGGGTTCAAAGTCATGGATTCGAATATGACCCGGACCTACCTGCCCTTTGTCATAAGCTCATCAATGGTACCATTACTCCCGAAGCGATGGAGACATTCAAACGCATTGCAGGAGAGGTAAGTGGTGGAACTGTAACGGACTTCTCTGCCTTTGCAAACGAATATCTCAATATCTTCAACACCGGATTCCATTATGCGTTTGCTGCAGCAATCGTTGCAATGTTTATCTCTATTGCAATTTACATTGCCAATAAGAAGAAACTTCCCGACCCCAGCAAGAAAGCAGCAGCTACGGCAGAAGCCAAAGCGGAAATCCAAATGAGCAGCACGGAAATACGTCAGCGGATCTATGCTCTCTTTGCTGTATTCGCAGTAGTTATCTTCTTCTGGTTCTCATTCCATCAGAATGGTGTTACGCTTACATTCTTTGCAAATGACTACACGGATTTGAGTATGATCGACATCAATTTGGGATTCACTCGAATCAAAGGTGCCGAAATCTTCCAGTCATTCAATCCGTTCTTCGTTGTATTCCTGACGCCTATCATCATCGGTATTTTCGGATGGCTACGCTCTAAAGGTATCGAACCTTCTACTCCGAAGAAAATTGCTATCGGTATGGGAATCGCTGCATTGGCTTTTGTGATTATGTCCATCGGTTCAGTAGGTCTGCCTACTTCTGCCGAGCGTGAGGCTTTAGGCGGACTTACGAACGCACAGCGCGTTACACCTTTCTTGCTGATCGGAACTTATTTGATCCTTACCATTGCAGAATTGTTCATCAGTCCTCTCGGATTGTCATTCGTGTCAAAAGTAGCACCTCCTCACCTTCAAGCTGTGATGCAGGGCTGCTGGTTGGGAGCTACCGCTTTGGGCAATCAGCTTCTCATTATCGGTACGATTATGTATGAGAACATTCCTATCTGGGCTACTTGGGCTGTATTCGTGGTAGCATGTCTCATTTCCATGTTCACGATGTTGGCCATGGTTAAGTGGCTGGAGCGAGTAGCGAAGTAATATAGGGTCTGTTAAAGACTGACACTTCAGGAGGCTGTCTCATCTCGATGGGGCAGCCTCTTTTGTACTCTATTGTTTTCTACTTGATCGGTAATAGCATCGTAGCTGTGGGGCAATTAGTTTCTATTGCCGGAGCTTCTTTCTACTTTTGTCGCGGATGCAGACCGGAAAGGATCTGCTCCGCTTCCACATATGATTCAGACGATCGAAAATAGACTGATAAACGGTGGCGAACTAACTTTTGAGGAAGCCCTCCTGCTGGCATCCTCTGCCGATAAGGAAGCTCTCTACGAGACTGCACATCGGATCACCCGACATTTCATGGGCGATAAGTTCGACACCTGCTCCATCATCAATGCCAAGAGCGGCAACTGCCCCGAAGACTGTAAATGGTGCGCTCAGAGCCGCCATTATGCCACTTCGATAGAGAGATACGGACTTCTTACGGCCACGGTTTGCGCCGAACAGGCCGCTTACAACAGGCGGCAAGGTATCGGGCGCTTCTCCCTTGTGGCCAGCGGACGCACTGCGTCTATGAACGAGATAAGGCAGATGGCCGAAAGCTATCGTGCCATCAAGCAACGAACGGACATCAAATGCTGCGCCTCCTTAGGACTGCTCTCCGAAGAGAAACTACAGATATTATTCGACAACGGGGTGACCACCTACCATTGCAATATGGAGACGGCTCCGAGTTTCTTCCCCTCCCTGTGCAGCACCCACACGCAGGACGAAAAGCTCGCCACCATCCGAGCGGCACGCCGTGTGGGAATGCGCGTGTGCAGTGGCGGAATCATCGGCATGGGGGAGACGATGGAGCAGCGGATCGAATTTGCTTTCTTCCTGCGCAGCATCGATGTCTACTCCATCCCGATCAATATCCTACAGCCGATCCCCGGTACTCCGCTGGAGAAAACTCCGCCCCTGACCGAAGAGGAGTACCTGACGACGGTGGCACTGTTCCGGCTGATCAATCCTCGAGCTTTTCTTCGTTTTTCGGGAGGACGGGCACAACTAAGCCCTGCCGTTCAGCGCAAGGCTATATATATAGGTATCAACGCAGCCATTACGGGCGACCTCCTCACCACAACGGGAAGCAAAGCCGCTGAGGATATGCAGCTCGCTGAGGAATGCGGATTTCAAGTGACCAACGATACAGACTGGGAGGTAAGCTATGACCATTGACGAAATGCTGCAATTGGATCGCAACCACCTTTGGCATCCCTATACATCGACCATAGATCCATTGCCCGTATTCCCCGTGAAGCGAGCCGAGGGAGTACGCATCTATCTGGAAGACGGCCGCGAACTGATCGACGGCATGAGTTCGTGGTGGGCGGCCATACACGGCTATAATCATCCGCGACTGAATGCCGCCGTAGAACGACAGCTTCGGGAGATGAGCCACATTATGTTCGGCGGTTTCACCCATCGGCCGGCTGTAGAATTGGCCGAACTGCTTCTGAGCATCCTGCCGTCCGAGCTGAATAAAATCTTCTATGCCGACAGCGGTTCCGTGGCTGTGGAGGTAGCCATGAAAATGGCTCTCCAATATCAGCAAGCCTGCGGACAGAGCAGGCGTACCCGATTCGCCACGATCCGCTCGGGCTACCACGGCGATACGTGGCACGCCATGAGCGTATGCGATCCCGTCACCGGTATGCACGGCATTTTCTCGGGAGCCTTGCCCGTACAGTATTTCCTGCCACAGCCGAAGAGCCGCTTCGGTGGCGAATGGCTACCGGCGGATATGGAGCCGCTCCGAGACCTCCTCTCCGAAAAGGGAGCGGAGCTGGCAGCCCTCATCCTCGAACCCATCGTGCAGGGAGCCGGCGGTATGTATTTCTACCATCCCCGGTATCTCGTCGAAGCTCGCAGACTCTGCTCCGAAGCCGGCGTATTGCTGATATTCGATGAGATAGCTACCGGATTCGGCCGCACGGGCGAACTGTTTGCTCTCCGGCATGCTGCTACGGTACCGGACATTCTCTGCCTCGGCAAGTCATTGACCGGCGGCTATATGACTCTCTCTGCTACGATCACGACCGAAGCGATAGCTCGGACGATATGTTCGGGCGAAGCCGGCTGTTTCATGCACGGCCCCACGTTCATGGGCAATCCGCTGGCCTGTGCCGTAGCGACCGAAAGCATCCGCCTGCTGCTCGAAAGCCCTTGGCAGGAACGAGTCAAGACCATCGAAGCACAGCTGCGCGAAGAGTTGTCACCGGCCATTTCGTTCGATAGCGTGGCCGAAATACGGGTGCTCGGAGCCATCGGCGTAGTGGAGATGAAGCAGCCCGTGGATATGGCCACGCTACAGCAGCGATTCGTCCGAGAGGGAATCTGGGTACGTCCCTTCGGTCGTCTCTGCTATCTGGAGCCGCCCTTCATCATATCGCCGGAAGATCTTCGCACCCTCACGCACGGACTTCTCCGCGTACTCAGTCAGGATTGATCCATTTCATTTGTCCGATAACCCCACGATTTGTGCCTGATTCGAAGGGGGGGAGTCGGCGAATATGCCAATACTCCCGTACGAGTTTGCCATTTGCTCACCGCATGTGGATTAGCACCTGCCGACCTTTCTTTCGGCCATCCCGCTTGACGAGCGTTCGAATTATCGCAACCTTGCCCATACGTCCCAAAAATCTGCCGATTGCGGTCTGAGTTTTCCGGAAAAATGGCTCGAGATTTTTTTCGTTCCGGCGCGTAAATTTTTTACTTCCCGCGCCAGAGCTAAAAAGTTTACGCGCCATGTTTTTAGACGTCACAAACGCGAAAATTCCCGGGCGTAAACGACCGAACCGGCAGGAACCTGCCGCCATTGAAAAACTCTCAGACAATTTCCTCCGAAACGACACAGTCTCCCAAAGGCAGATCGGCCTGTGCCATGTCCTTCAAAAGGGGGGGCCATTTGATTGTCTCCAAGAGTATTACTCGTTGTTTCCGGATTTGTAAGGTTTATACGCGGGTTCTTTATTTTTCCTATCTTTGCAGCGTTTTTGATGACTCATGGCCTCCGGCTTCAGGCGGCAGGTGTGATGGGAAATTAGGACAAGACTAATTTTGAGTAACACAAACCAGAAAAGAAAATGAAAACATTTCAACTGACCGGTACTCTTCGTGCCGAATTCGGAAAGAAGGCTGCCAAAGCCATTCGCAAAGAAGATCAGATCCCTGCCGTTCTCTATGGCGGAAAAGGAGAAGGTGTAAACCTTATCGTATCGCAGGATGCCGTGCGCAATCTGATCTACTCACCTGAGATCTTCCTCGTGGAGCTGACCGTGGAAGGCAGTGGCTCATACAAGGCTATCCTGAAGGAAATACAATTCCATCCGGTGACAGACCGTATCATCCACATCGACTTCCTGCAAGTAACGGACGAAAAGCCCGTAGTAATGGAAGTGCCTGTAGTCCTCACCGGACACGCCGAAGGTGTGAAGGCAGGGGGTAAGTTGAGCTTGGAAATGCGTAAGCTCAAGGTGAAAGCTCTCTACAGCGAGATCCCCGAGAAACTGAATATCGACGTTTCCAACTTGCAGCTCGGCAAGACGATACAGGTGGGCGAACTCCACTTCGAAGGTCTGACCCTGATGAATGCAAAGAACGCCGTGGTATGTGCCGTGAAGCTGACTCGTGCAGCCCGTGGTGCAGCCGTGAAGAAACAGTAAAAAAACGTACAGAAGCAAGACGGAGCTTCGATCGAAGTTCCGGCTTTCTCATAATGAAGGAGAGCCGCCCCCTGATACCCCTGACGCGGGGCTACGGAGGCGGCTCTTCCGTATTCGAGAGTCCTATCTTACTCATAGCATATGAAATACCTGATCGTCGGTCTTGGCAATATCGGTGGAGAGTACAACGGTACGCGACATAACGTGGGCTTCCGGATGGTGAATGCTCTGGCCGAAGACGGCGGCGTGCAGTTCGTGGAAGCTCGTTACGGAGCGATAGCCCGTATGCGTGTGAAGAATGCGGAGCTGATCCTGCTGAAACCGAATACATATATGAATCTGAGTGGCAATGCCGTTCGCTACTGGATGCAACAAGAGAATATCCCTCGCGAACAGGTGCTCGTCCTTGTGGACGATTTGGCTTTGCCTTTCGGTACTTTGCGGCTGAAATCCAAAGGAAGCGATGCGGGGCATAACGGGCTGAAGAACATTGCCGAGGTGATGGGATCGGTCGATTATGCCCGTCTGCGTTTCGGCTTGGGCGATGAGTTCGCCAAAGGAAGGCAGGTGGACTTCGTCCTCGGCCGTTTTACCCCCGAAGAGGAGGAGATGCTGCCGGAGCTGACCAAGCATGCCGTGGAGATCATCAAGAGCTTTTGCTTGGCCGGCATCCAAAGGACGATGAACCAGTACAACTAAAGAGAGATGGAAGAGGTAAGGATAGACCGTTGGATGTGGGCTACACGTATCTTCAAGACACGAACGATAGCCACGGATGCCTGCAAGAAGAGCCGCGTGACGGTGAACGGACTGCAAGCCAAGCCTTCGCGCATGGTACGTGTAGGCGACGTCATTCAGGTAAGGAAACCTCCGGTGACCTACTCCTTTCGCATTCTGGCTTTGGCTCAGAATCGGATGGGTGCCAAGCTGGTGAAGGACTTTCTGGAGAATATCACTCCTCCCGAAGAGTACGAGATACTCGAGATGCAGCGCATTTCGGGCTTCGTGGATAGGGCCAAAGGTACCGGGCGTCCGACCAAAAAGGATAGGCGAGAGCTGGAGCAGTTTAGCGAAGAGATGCCGCATCAGCAGTATTCATTCGAGTCGTTCGATTGGGATGAAGAAGATTTTTCCGAAGACTGAGGCCCCCTTTTCTGTGGGCAACGGTTCGAACTGCCCGATCGAATTCGATGCCGTCATCCGAAAGGTGGCCGATATGGATGCCGCATACGTAGAGATTCCATTCGACGTTAAAGCAGTATATGGCAAAGGGCGTGTGAGGGTCAAGGCTACTTTCGACGGTTATCCCTATACGGGGTCTATCGTTCGTATGGGCTTGCCCTGTCACATACTCGGTCTGCGGCAGGATATTAGGCGAGCCATAGGCAAGCAGCCGGGGGATAGCGTGCGTGTTACCCTCCTACCTGTCTGAAATGATTGCTATCGCTTCCTGCGGATAGCTTGTCTGTGGGAGTCGGCAGAAGTGAAGAATAGTCCTTGCACGATGGATGGATACGGATCCTCTTTCGACTGCAAGGCGGAAATAAATGATTAAGTTTGTTTTGTCTCCGTTGTGTGTAGATGCTATTCGCCGGAGATACGGTCACATTAAGTTCAGCTTATTATTATGGCAAAGAGTGCACTACATCTGGCGCGGATGTCCTACCGGCCTAAAATGCCTGCGTCTCTGCAGGGAGCAGTGAAGATAATAGAAGGAGAAGCTACGGAGGCGGTTTCGGACAAAGAAGAGATTGCTGCTATTTTCCCCCATACATACGGCTTGCCGCTTATTTCTTTCGCATCCGGAGGAGAGCGGACGGAGTATCCTCCTACGAATGTGGGGGTTATCCTCTCGGGCGGGCAGGCACCGGGCGGACACAATGTGATAGCCGGCCTGTTCGATGAGATGAAGTTGCTCAACCCCGACAGCCGGCTCTTCGGTTTCCTCATGGGGCCGGATGGTCTGATAGAGCATAAGTATCGCGAACTGACTGCTGAGGTAATAGATGAATACCGCAATACGGGGGGCTTCGACATGATCGGCTCCGGACGCACTAAGCTGGACAAGCCCGAACAGTTCGAAGCCGGACTGGAGATATTGCGCGAGCTGGATATCAAGGCATTGGTCATCATCGGTGGCGACGACTCCAACACCAACGCCTGTATCCTGGCCGAATACTATGCTTCGATCGATGCCGGAATACAAGTGATCGGCTGTCCGAAGACGATCGACGGCGACTTGAAAAACAAACAGATAGAAACCTCTTTCGGCTTCGACACGGCTGCCAAAGTCTATAGCGAACTGATCGGTAATATCCAGCGCGATTGCAATTCGGCTCGGAAGTACTGGCACTTCATTAAGCTGATGGGGCGTTCGGCATCTCATATTACACTGGAGTGCGCCCTCCAGACCCACCCCAATATCTGTATCGTATCCGAAGAGGTGGAGGCCAACAATTACTATCTGGACGATGTGGTGACCTATATCGCCGAGACCGTGGTGCGTCGCTCAGAGGCAGGAATGAACTTCGGGACGGTACTGATCCCGGAGGGATTGATCGAATTCCTGCCGGCCATGAAGAGGTTGATCAAGGAGCTGAATGAGTTTCTTTCCCAAAATGATGCCGAATTCAAGCTCATCAAACGTTCGGCGCAGAGACAGTATATCAAAAACAAACTCAGTCCCGAAAACTCCCGCCTGTACGACAGCTTGCCGGCGGATGTGGCTCGGCAGTTGATTGCCGACCGCGATCCTCACGGCAATGTACAGGTGTCGCTCATCGCCACCGAGAAGCTCTTGGCGGATATGACGGCTCAGAAGCTGGCCGAATGGGCGGAAGAAGGACGATTTCAGGGGCGGTTCAGCACGCTCACCCACTTCTTCGGCTACGAAGGACGCTGTGCCATGCCTTCCAACTTCGATGCCAACTACTGCTACTGTCTCGGACGTGCAGCTTCTATCCTGATCGCAACGGGAAAGACGGGCTACATGGCTGCGATCAAGAATACGGCAGACCCTGTATCCGAATGGGAAGCTGGTGGCGTACCCATGACGATGATGATGAATATGGAGCGTCGGAGCGGAAAGATGAAGCCCGTGATTCGAAAAGCATTGGTGGATATGGACGGTGAGCCGTACCGAGCATTGCGCGAGATGCGCCGCGAATGGGCTTTGAGTACCGAATACGTTTACCCCGGCCCGATACAGTTCTTCGGCCCCGAACATGTATGCGATAGTCCCACGATGACACTCCGCTTGGAAAAGAACGGTCGCTGACTCTCTTCCGCTGCATTGGTTGAGTTGGCAAGTGCTCAGGGCAATCGCATTTGAACTGTTAACACACTTGTAAACCTAACGATTGCTACGTTCGGTTATCAAAACAAGTACGAATTAATGTACTAGAGTCCCAAATTATACAAGAAAGAGGCCAAGGATACAGTATAAACTTTCAAATGCGATAGTCCTGGCAAGTGCTTACTTCTGTTTGTTTTGTCGAAAAAAATGTTTTTCTTTGCAACAAGTCTCATCTAAAATAATAGCCTATCGACGCATATCTACCTTTTGAACAATAAATAAATAGGATTCTCCTATGAGCAGTTTCCACAAGCTGACTGATGATGAATTGGTCAGCCTTTATACAGAAGGATGCGATGAGGCTTTCGATGTCATACTGTCCCGGTATGATGCTGTAGTTCATACTTACATCCGTTTTTCCGTGAGCGATGCCGATTTGGCAGAGGATATTTTTCAGGACACTTTTATCAAGGTGATCCATACGCTTCGTCGTGGACAATACATCCCCACCGGCAAGTTCAAAGCTTGGCTGCTACGCCTTGCGCACAACCTCGTGATGGATCACTACCGCCGGGTCAGAGGGGAAGGAGCCAGATTGCAGTCTTTCGATGATGACGACGCCGCTCCTGTCGAAAAGGTGGCGGACAGTAATCTGACGGCGGAAGAACAACTGATCGAACTGGCTACCATCGAAGAGTTGGAACAGTACCTGAGCGTCCTGCCCGAAGTGCAGCAGGAAGTAGTGAGAATGCGCTACTGGGAGGACATGAGCTTCCGAGAGATTGCGGATGCTACCGGAGTAAGCATCAATACGGCACTCGGCCGAATGCGGTATGCGCTGATCAATCTGCGCAAAATGATGGGTATGTCGGCTTAGTCGATATTCCATACAATAATAAAGCAGTCGTAAGCGTTCTCTAAAGGAATGGAAAGAAGGAGAATGACTCCTTTCATCCTTAACCCTTTTGGCGAGTATGCTTATGACAGACATCTACCGTATTCTTGATCGCAAGAAGCTGCAAATCGTTTTCGATGCGGCGGAAGAGCGATGCAGCCTCAGGCACAGACAAATCCTTGACAAGCTCAAACTTATGGCCCGTTCACGTTGCTCGTGATAGCAGCTGTTTCCTTTTCCGTACAAGTAATAAGGAATAGCGTTTCGGAGCATCCCCTACTGAAAAGATATAGCAGCCGAAGCTGTACAGAGGTATGAAAACCTGTACAGTTTCGGCTGCTCCCTTTGTGGATAATCGTAACTTTGCAGCATTACATATAAAAAAGAGTTTTTAGAAACCGATGAAACCCACACTTTTTGTCTTGGCTGCAGGTATGGGCAGCCGCTATGGTAGTCTCAAGCAACTGGACGGCATAGGCCCCGGTGGCGATACGATCATGGACTATTCCGTCTACGATGCCATTCGTGCCGGATTCGGTCGGCTGGTCTTCGTAATCCGTCATTCATTCGAGAAAGAATTTCGCGAAAAAATTCTGACCAAATACGAAGGTCGTATCCCTGTCGAACTGGTTTTTCAGGAATTGGATCGCTTGCCGGAAGGATTCTCTTGTCCGGAAGGGCGCGAGAAACCATGGGGAACGAATCACGCCGTTCTGATGGGACGAGATGCGATTCGCGAACCTTTTGCCGTCATCAATGCGGACGATTTCTATGGATGCAACGGCTTCGAAGTTTTGGCTCGGAAGCTCATGACGCTGGAGGGTAAGCAAGGCGAATACTGCATGGTTGGCTACCGTGTTGGTAATACCCTGAGCGAAAGCGGCGGCGTTTCGCGTGGAGTATGCCAGGTAGACGAAAAACATTTGCTCACCGGTGTGGTGGAGCGTACTGGTATCGAGCGCATAGACGGTACTATCTCATTCCGAGATGAGACTGGAAAGATCTGTACGCTGGCAGAGGATGCACCCGTTTCGATGAATATGTGGGGATTTACTCCTGACTACTTCGACTATTCGGAAGAACTGTTCATCAACTTCCTGAACGCTCATGGACAGGAGCTGAAGAGCGAGTTCTTCATTCCCTTCGTTGTGAACGATCTTATTAGCACCGGTCGAGCTTCGGTGGAAGTCCTCGATACGACCGCTCAATGGTTCGGTGTCACTTATTCGGCTGATCGCCCCAATGTCGTAGCCAAGCTACGGGAGCTGACAGAAGCCGGAGAATACCCAACGAAATTGTTTTAACGCCAAATATCACAAACAATGAACAGGACAATCAAGTTTCTTTGCCTTACGCCGGCAATGATCGGCGCATTGGTGCTGACCGGCTGCAATGGCAATAAGGGTCAGACTAACGGTACTGACAGGAAGCGTGAGCCGGTACCGGCCATCGACCTCAGTGCCATGGATACATCCGTACGCCCGCAGGACGACTTTTATCGCTACTGTAATGGCAATTGGATGAAAAACAATCCGCTCAAACCAGCTTACAGTCGCTATGGCTCATTCGACATCCTGCGCGACAGCACGCTCGAGCGTGTACACCTGATTGTGGACAACCTCGCAGCAGGACAGTACGAAGTGGGCACTAACGAGTATCGTATAGCTACGCTCTACCGCCAAGCTATGGATAGCGTCAAGCGTAATAAAGACGGAGCTGCTCCTCTCAAGGAAGATCTCCGAGAGATCGAAGCTATTGCCGACAGAGCAGCCATGGTGAAGTATGCTGCCGCAAAGGATAATATGGGTGGAGGCACGTTCTTCGGATCGTATGTGTATGCCGATCCCAAGAATAGCGAGATGAATATCTTCCATATCACCCAGACCGGCTTGGCTCTTGACAATCGCGACTACTATCTCAAGCAGGATGCCAAGTCTCAGCAAATACGTGAGGCGTATGTAGCATACCTGAATAAGATTGCCAAGCTGGCCGGCTACGATGAAGAGGCCGCTACTCGTATTGCCGAGAATGCCATGAAGATGGAAACCGAACTGGCACAAATCTGCTACAGCAAAGAAGAACTACGCGATACCCATCGTAACTACAATAAGATGGCGGTGAAGGAGTTTACGGATAAGTACCAAGGCTTCGATTGGACCACTTACCTCGCCGATCGTCAGCTCGCCTCCCTTGAAGAGTGGGATGTGGAGCAATTCGATTTCTTCAAGAAGTTCGACTCTTGGTTTGCCAAAGCCGATCTGAATGAAATGAAGGACTATCTCCTCGCCGGCACGATCAGTGGTGCAGCAAACTATCTGAGCGATGACTTCGAGCAAGCCCGTTTCGACTTTTTCGGCAAGACGCTGAGTGGAACCACCGAAATGCATCCTCGCTGGAAACGTTCCGTAGGTATGGTAAGCGGCCTTCTCGGCGAAGCACTGGGCGAAGTCTATGTAAAGCAATACTTCCCGCCCGAAGCAAAAGAACGTATGCTCAAACTCGTTAAGAACTTGCAGACGGCTCTTGGAGAACGTATCAATATGCTCACATGGATGGGCGACTCCACGAAGATGAAAGCTCAGGAAAAACTCAATTCCTTCATCGTCAAGATCGGTTATCCCGACAAGTGGAAAGACTATTCCAAGATGGAAATCAAGGGCGACAGCTACTATGCTGACATCAAACGCGCCACCAAATGGATGCATGACGACAATATGGCTGACCTCGGTAAGCCCGTAGATCGCGAGCGTTGGCTGATGAATCCGCAGGATGTCAATGCCTACTACAATCCGACCACGAACGAAATTTGTTTCCCTGCGGCTATCCTCCAACCTCCTTTCTTCAACATGGATGCAGACGATGCTGTCAATTATGGCGGTATCGGTGTAGTGATCGGACACGAGATGACGCATGGATTCGACGATCAAGGACGCAACTTCGACAAAGACGGCAATATGATCAACTGGTGGACTGCTGAAGATGCTCAGAAGTTCGAGGCCACAGCCGGAAAGCTGGCCGATCAGTTCAGCGAGATCTATGTAGCCGATGGTGTTCGTGCCAATGGTAACATGACGCTCGGAGAGAATATCGCAGATCAGGGTGGTCTCCTCGTCTCTTATCTGGCTTTCCGCAATGCGGCCAAGGGCGAGGTAATGGAAGAAATCGACGGATTCACTCCCGATCAGCGTTTCTTTATCGGTTATGCCCGTCTATGGGGACAAAATATTCGTCCGGAAGAGGTTCTCCGCCTCACACAGATCGATGTGCACAGCTTGGGCGAGCTACGCGTCAATCAAGCACTGCGCAATATCGATGCTTTCTACGAAGCTTTCAATATACAGCCCAGCGATAAGATGTATTTGGAGCCTGAAAAGCGTGTAGTCGTTTGGTAAGCTCACCAACAACTCCCATATGAAAAAGAGGCTGCGTTCCGAGGATTATTCCTTGGGACACAGCCTCTCTCGTTAGAGGGGGAAATCAATCGAAAGGAAGAAGCTTTATAAGTTCTTTCTATCGCTCATCAGAATAATGAGACCAATTTGACGGACGTTTGGTGACGGCTGCCACCAGCACGCCGATCTTGGCAGCAAAAGCCTCTGCCAATGGTTCGGCCGCAGCCTGTACCGTAGCTCCGGTAGTCAGCACATCATCCACCAAAAGAATACGGATACCTGCCACGCGCGTATTCGGGGAGAGGGCAAACTTTCCTTTCATGGCTGACTTTCGTTCCGAATAGGACTGTCCGGTCTGACTGTCCGTATATACCTTTCTGCGCAAACCTTCTTGAACAGGTATTCCCGTTACGCGACTTAATCCTTGTGCGATGAGGAGTGCCTGATTGTAGCCGCGCTTACGTTGTTTGCGTGGGTGTAAAGGAACCGGTACTATCAGATCGTAATCCTTGGACAGGGAAGGATAGGATCGGCCGGCCATTCGTCCGAGCATTTCGCCGATTTCACTGTATCCTCGATATTTTAGTGCGTGTATCATAGGCCTTACACCCCCGTCCTCTTTGAAAATAAAAAGGCTGTACAGCGCGTCGATATAGACATCTCCATTCAGACGATCCAATCCGTATTGTATTCCTTCGATATACCGCGGCATTCTCACCATGCAACGAGGACAGACCCCAATCTCCGTCTCGGCGAGCAAGCTGTAGCATACCGGACAATAGCGAGGAAAAAAGAGATCCAACGCCTTACGAATCAGCAATCGGATATGCCGGCCCGTACCGTTAGCAGTCTTCCTCATACCCTTTGCGGAGGAGGCGTGATGCCTCCCTCATCACCTGTTCGTATTCGAATCCTCGTCCCACTGCCCAGCGCACCAAGCGGTGCAGACGACTGCGATCGTCCGTGTCCTTTATGCTCCGAAGTTTGCGCTCCAAGAGATGTGGCAGACTATCCTCTATCTTGTCTTCTCCCTCCTCCAAATCCGATAAGGTCGAACCGATGATCGAATTCGGAATATGCCGTTTGGCCAGTTCCAAAGCGATGCGCTTGGGCCCCCAGCCGTTGAATCGGTATTTGTCACGAGCATAAGCACGGGCAAAACGATCTTCGTCGATGAACCGATCCTCCACAAGTCGCTGCAACAGCCGCTCTATCATCAGCTCGTCTGCTCCTGCCTGTCGCAGTTTGGCCGCCACTTCTGACCTGCAATGTTCCGTACGGGCACAGTAGGCTTGCATCCGATTAAGTAGTTCTTCCTCAGTCTTCATACTTTGTTGGCGGGTAAATATTTTGCCGAGAGAAAACGGCTCTTGCCGGAGAGATCCGTGTGCAATCGGACATCGTTCCATCCCGTTTCGGCCGAGAATATATTGCGAGTGGCCTTTGCCAATAGAGGATTCAGCTCCACATAGAGCCGTCCGCCGGAGCGTAGCTTACCGCTGCCGGAAAGGTTGGCAATGGCTTTGTAGAAAAGGAGTGGATCCTCCTCGGGCGCAAAGAGTGCAAGGGCCGGTTCATGTCCCAGCACATGATACGCCATGCCGGTACTTTCCGCAGGCATGATGTACGGAGGATTGCTGACGATAATGTCCACAGGAGGGAGTATATCCCAACGATTATCGGGAGAAAGAATATCGCCCTCGAAGAAAAATATCCGGTCGCCCTTGCCGACATTGGCGCGAGCTGTGGCTAAAGCATCGGGTGAAACATCCATCGCCCATACTTCGGCTCGAAGTTCTCGCGCCAATGTGATGGCCAGACATCCGCTGCCTGTGCCGACATCGAGCAGACGAAGCGGAGCCGCCGCAGACCTCTCCTTTCGCAGGATCAACTCCACCAGTTCCTCTGTTTCCGGACGAGGGATCAGCACGGAAGGATTTACCGCAAATTCACGCCCGAAGAAGGGCGCATGTCCCACGGCATACTGTAGCGGCATCCCTGTCCTCATGCGATCCAGATAGCAGGATAGAGCTTGCGATGCTTCGGTCGATAAAAGCGTATCTTTGTCTGCAAGCAAAAGTGCGGAGCGGCTTAGGCCGGTTGCCTCGGTCAGCAGCTCTCGCGCGATGCTGCGCAGTTCGTCTTTTTCGTATCGGTCGTTCAGTGTCGATTCGATTCGCTGTTGGGCTTCGTTAAGCGTAATCATCAGAAACAAAATTAGCAATTAGGTATGACTCCCGATCCCCTGTATATGCGCCGCGCCATCGAATTGGCACAGAATGCCGAAGGATTCACCTCTCCCAATCCGCTTGTCGGAGCAGTCCTTGTGGCTCGTGGGCGTATCATCGGCGAGGGCTACCACCACTGTGCCGGCATGCCCCATGCCGAAGTCATGGCCGTACGCTCTGTACGAGACAGGTCTTTGCTGAAAGAGAGTACCCTCTATGTCAGTTTGGAGCCGTGCTCTCACTATGGCAAAACGCCTCCCTGTGCCGAGCTGATCCTTCGGGAGTGCATTCCACATGTAGTAGTGGCCATGCTCGATCCTTTCCCTTCCGTTTCAGGAAGGGGGATCAAGATGTTGCGAGAAGGAGGTGTTTCAGTCGAGGTCGGATTGCTTGCTGACGAAGCAGAGGAGCTGAATCGGCATTTCCTCACGGCCCAACGGCAGCACCGCCCCTATGTCACGCTCAAGTGGGCTGAGAGTAGCGATGGATTCATCGATGCACTGCGCAACGATGCCTCCACACCTCCTGTCAGGCTGAGTACTCCCTTGACCACACGCTTTGTGCACCACAGGCGAATGATGCACGATGCCATATTGGTGGGGTTCCGTACCGCTCTTTTGGACAATCCCTCTCTGACGGTTCGGCACTGGTACGGCCGAAATCCGCTGCGTGTGGTCACAGATCGTCATCTGGCCCTCCCACGCCACCTTAGCCTCTTCGATGGCAGCGTACCTACACTGGTCTTCACCGAAAGAGAACAACCCTCCGGCTATCCCCCGTCCGTCTCTTTCGTTCGGATCGATCCCTCCCGTCCTGCCGTGGAGCAGATGCTGGCCGAGCTGCATGCTCGTGGCATACAGTCGCTGTTGGTGGAGGGAGGAGCCTGCATACTCCGGTCTTTCATAGACAGCGGCTTGTACGACGATGTGCGCATCGAACGCAGCACCCTTATCTTAAACGAGGGAGTTCGTGCCCCTCTTCTTCCCTCTCGCTGAATTTTACGCACCGCAATCGATAAAATTGCGGCGCGTGTTTTCCCGAAAAGTGGCGTGAGATTTTTTTCGTTCTCGCGCGAGATTTTTTTCATTTCCGAACCAAAACGAAAAAATTCTCGAACCACGTTTTTTCGACTGATGTCCTATGCATTTTTGGTCTGAGAACTGCTATACGAAGGGAGAGCTATCGGATGATGGGAGCAGAGTACATGCGGTCAGATCACGGTGCCTCTTGTTCTACGTAACCTTTGTAAAGTCCCATTCGGGTCAAAGAATTGCTTTCGTCATAGGACTTTCCGGAAATCTGCAAGGCCTTTGCTTTTAGGGTATTACCCCCAGACGGCATCGAGTGTTTTAGGCGGAAAAGTCCGCTTTGTTTCGTACTTTTGTTCCACAAAATCAATCATAAATAGAAGAACCCCTTATCATTATGTACAGAACAAATACTTGTGGCGAGTTGCGCCTTTCTCATCTGCAACAAACCGTTACCCTCTGCGGTTGGGTACAGCGCGTGCGCCGCATGGGCGGCATGACCTTTGTAGATCTGCGCGATCGCTACGGTACTACGCAGTTGGTTTTCAACCGTGATTCGGCACCTGCCGAACTATGCGACCGCGCCGAAGACTTGGGACGTGAGTGGGTGATCCGCGCCACGGGCACCGTCATGGAACGCTCCAGCAAAAATCCGAATATCCCCACCGGCGATATAGAGATAGCACTCGGAGAAATGGATGTGCTGAACCGCTCCGAAGTGCCGCCTTTCACTATCGAAGACGAAACGGACGGAGGCGATGACCTCCGCATGAAATATCGCTACCTCGACCTGCGCCGCCACTGTGTACGCTCCAATATGGAACTGCGCCACCGGATGGCTCTGGAAGTGAGGAAGTATCTCGACGGCGAGGGATTCCTCGAAGTGGAGACTCCCATGCTGATCAAGTCCACGCCGGAGGGTGCTCGCGACTTTGTCGTGCCCTCTCGGATGAATCCCGGCCAGTTCTACGCTCTTCCCCAGTCGCCTCAGACCTTCAAGCAGCTACTGATGGTAAGCGGCTTCGATCGCTATTTCCAGATCGTGAAGTGCTTCCGCGACGAAGACCTCCGCGCTGACCGCCAGCCTGAGTTTACGCAGATCGACTGCGAGATGAGCTTCGTAGAGCAGGAGGATGTGATATCCACCTTCGAGGGTATGGCCAAGCATCTCTTCCGTACCATCCGCCACGTGGAGATTGCGGAGGCTTTCCCCCGTATGACGTGGCACGATGCCATGAAGTACTACGGCTCGGACAAGCCCGATACGCGCTTCGGAATGCGCTTCGTAGAGCTGATGGATATGCTGAAAGGCCACGGCTTCAGCGTATTCGACTCCGCAGCTTATATCGGAGGTATCTGTGCCAAGGGGGCTGCCTCTTACACCCGTAAGCAACTCGATGCACTGACGGACTTCGTGAAGCGTCCGCAGGTGGGAGCCAAAGGGATGGTATATGCCCGTGTGGAAGCGGACGGCAGCGTCAAGAGCAGCGTGGACAAATTCTACACACAGGAGACGCTCCAAGAGCTTCGCCGAACGATGGAGGCAGAGCCGGGCGATCTGATTCTGATCCTGAGCGGAGACGACATCATGAAGACGCGCAAGCAGCTGTGCGAACTGCGCCTCGAAGTGGGTTCTCAGCTCGGCCTGCGCGATAAGAATACATTCTCCTGCCTCTGGGTAGTGGACTTCCCCCTCTTTGAATGGGACGAAGAGACGAAGCGATTCTATGCCATGCACCACCCCTTCACCAGTCCGAAGCCGGAGGACATCCCACTGCTGGATACCGATCCGGGTGCCGTACGCGCCAACGCCTACGACATGGTGATCAACGGTGTCGAAGTCGGAGGCGGTTCCATTCGTATTCACGACAGTGCCCTGCAGCAGAAAATGTTCGAGCTGCTCGGCTTCACACCGGAGAAAGCACAGGAGCAGTTCGGCTTCCTGATGAATGCCTTCAAATACGGGGCACCTCCTCACGGCGGACTGGCTTACGGCTTAGACCGCTGGGTATCGCTCTTCGCCGGCTTGGACAGCATCCGCGACTGCATCGCCTTCCCGAAGAACAATGCCGGTCGGGATGTCATGATCGACGCCCCCTCTGTCATTGATGAGGCACAGCTCCAAGAGCTATTTTTGGAACTGATACCGAACGAGAACTAATCCTGAGAGATGGCAAGATACCACGACATAGCATCTCCGGCCTACGTACTGGAAGAAGATCTGCTCAGGCGCAATCTGTCCCTGATCGCGTCCGTAGCCGACCGTACGGGCGTGGAGATCATCCTCGCATTCAAGGCTTATGCCCTTTGGCGTACCTTCCCGATCATCCGGGAATACGTACCCCACAGTACGGCCAGCTCCGTATGGGAAGCCCGCCTTGCCTTCGAAGAGATGGGGGCACCGGCTCATACATTCAGTCCGGCTTATACGCCGGAGGAGTTTCCGGAGATACTGCGCTATAGCAGCCACGTTACGTTCAACTCTCTCAGCCAGTACAGCCTGCTCTCGCCCATGGTGAAGAACGTAGGCGTATCGCTCGGACTCAGGATCAATCCCGAATACTCGGCCGTGGAGACCGCTCTCTACAATCCCTGTGCATTGGGTTCGCGCTTCGGTGTGTCGGCTTCCGAACTGGGCGACACCCTGCCGGAGGGTATTGAGGGCCTGCACTTTCATACGCTTTGCGAGAGTACAAGCTATGAACTGGAGAAGACCCTCAAGATCATTGAGGATCGCTTCGCTTCCGTGCTGGAGCAAGCGCGTTGGCTCAATATGGGCGGCGGCCACCTGATGACCCGTCGGGACTATGACGTGGAGCACCTCGTGCAAGTGCTGAACGACTTCTCCCGTCGCCACCCCCATCTGCATCTTATCATGGAGCCGGGCAGTGCTTTCGGCTGGCAGACGGGGTTCCTCAAGAGCACGGTGGTGGACATCGTAGAGCATCAGGGCATTGCCACTGCTATCGTGGACGTATCCTTCACCTGTCACATGCCGGACTGTCTGGAGATGCCTTACAAACCCGTCATTCGTGGAGCACATCAGGAGCCGGTACCCGGCCTGCCCACATACAGGATAGGCGGATGCAGCTGTCTGAGCGGCGACTTCATCGGCGACTGGAGCTTCGACCGGCCGTTGCAGGTGGGCGATGAACTGATATTCGAGGACATGCTCCACTACACGACTGTGAAGACGACCATGTTCAACGGAGTACGCCATCCGGACATCGTCCTGCTGCGTACCGATGGGAAGAAAGAGGTCTTGCGCCGATTCGATTATGAGGATTACAAGAACAGAATGAACTAAGGAAGAGATATAACAGTATATACGATATGGGATTATTCGGATTATTCTCGAAGAAGAAAAAAGAGACTTTGGACGAAGGCCTGTCCAAGACCAAAGAAAACGTATTCGCCAAGATCACCCGTGCCGTAGCCGGTAAGAGCAAAGTGGACGATGAGGTCTTGGACGAATTGGAAAACGTGCTGGTGACTTCGGATGTGGGCGTCGATACCACGCTCAAGATCATCAAGCGTATAGAGGAGCGAGTGGCTCGCGACAAATACGTTTCCACCTCCGAACTGACGGCTATTCTCCGTCAGGAGATCGCCTCGCTGCTCACGGAGAACGGATCGGCCGATGGCGACAACTTCGACATACCCTCCGGTACCAAACCTTATGTGATCATGGTAGTAGGCGTAAACGGCGTAGGCAAGACCACGACCATCGGCAAGCTGGCACATCGCTTTCGTCAGGCCGGCAAGAGTGTCGTGCTCGGAGCTGCCGATACTTTCCGTGCTGCGGCCGTAGAGCAGTTGGAGATCTGGTCGGAGCGGGTAGGAGTACCTATCATCAAGCAGCAGATGGGTAGCGATCCGGCTTCGGTGGCTTATGACACGGTCAGCTCGGCTGTGGCTAACGGCGTCGATGTCGTGATCATCGATACGGCGGGACGTCTGCACAATAAGGTCAATCTGATGAACGAGCTGACGAAGATCAAGCGTGTGATGCAGAAGGTAGTGCCCGACGCTCCGCATGAGATTCTATTGGTATTGGACGGATCCACCGGTCAGAACGCCTTCGAACAGGCAAAGCAGTTCACCGCAGCGACTGAAGTGAATGCCCTCGCCGTAACCAAGCTCGACGGCACGGCTAAGGGCGGTGTGGTCATCGGCATATCCGATCAATTCAAGATACCGGTGAAGTACATCGGCTTGGGTGAGGGCATGGACGACCTACAGATCTTCCGTAAGAAAGAATTCGTGGACTCTCTCTTTGGCGAATGAGAAGAAACAGAGTAGACGTCATTACGCTTGGATGCTCCAAGAATTTGGTGGACAGCGAGGTGCTGATGCGCCAGTTCCTGTCCAACGGCTATACGGTGCATCATGATCCGGCTTCGGTATGCGGCGAGATCGTCGTGGTGAATACCTGCGGATTTATAGGCGATGCACAGGAGGAGTCTGTCAATACCATTCTGGAGATGGTGGAGGCGAAGAAAGCCGGACGGATCGGTCAGCTGTATGTAATGGGCTGTTTGAGCGAGCGGTTTCGGGAGGATCTGAAGAAAGAGATACCCGAAGTAGATGCTTACTACGGCAAGTTCGACTGGAAGCAGCTCATTTCCCATTTGGGGAAGTCTTATTATGCCGAGGCGGAGAACAGGCGCAAACTGACCACGCCGCGGCATTATGCCTATCTGAAAATATCCGAGGGCTGCGATCGTAGCTGTTCGTACTGCGCCATACCGATTATCACCGGCCGGCATCGGTCGCGCCCGATGGAAGACTTAGTCGAAGAGGTGCGGATGCTCGTAAAGCATGGTACTCGGGAGTTCCAACTGATCGCTCAGGATCTTACCTTCTACGGCCTCGACCTGTACGGAGCCAACCGTCTGGCAGAACTGACAGCTCGTTTGTCCGACATCAAAGGGGTCGAGTGGCTTCGACTCCATTATGCTTATCCGGCACAGTTTCCTTTGGATCTCTTGCCTGTGATGCGTGAGCGGCCTAACGTCTGCAAATACCTCGACATGGCTCTGCAGCACATTAGCGATCCGATGCTCAGACTGATGCGCAGGCGCATTACCAAGGCGGAGACCTACCGTCTGATCCAAAGGATCCGAACGGAAGTACCCGGCATCCATCTGCGTACTACGCTGATGACCGGCCACCCGGGCGAGACGGAGAAGGACTTCGAGGAGTTGCTGCAGTTCGTGCGAGACATCCGATTCGAACGGTTAGGGGCATTCACCTATTCGCACGAGAGTGGCACCTACTGCGACAAGAACTATCAAGACGATATACCCGAATCCGTCAAGCAGGAACGTCTTGGCGAACTGATGGCCGTGCAGGAACGTATCTCTGCCGCTCATAACGAGGCGAAGATCGGCAGCCGCCTGCGTGTGATCATAGACCGTGCGGAAGATGGGTTCTATGTAGGGCGGACGGAATACGATTCGCCTGAGGTCGATCCTGAGGTACTGATCCCGTTCGTGTCCGGTCAGGAGTTGAAACCCGGGCGGTTTTATATGGCGGAAGTGACCGGTGCAGAGCCTTTCGATCTCTATGCACGTATAGTGGACTGATAAAACCCCTCCTACCGAAACCAAAAGCAGAACCGGATGATACAACAGGAACTTTGGATTGCGCAGTTGGCCACGGCCTCAGGTGTCGATGTATCGACCTCGAACGAACTATGGTCTCATTACTGTCGTTTGATGGGTCAGTTCCTCTCCAAAGGGGACGCCGTAAGGCAGGATGGTATAGGCTTGTGGCAGGCTGTGAAGGCGGATGAATATGTAGGAATCCGCCCGGACGGCTCACGCGTGCTGGTGCCGCCGAGGATAGAACTCCGGCTGACGTCTTCGAGTTCCTCAGCCATCCGAGAGACAATCCCTCATGCTCTTATAGACTTGGTACCCTATACGGAGGAAGTCGTGATGCGCTGGTGGAAGGCTATCCCCGAACTGCTCTCGGAGCTTCTCCGAAGAGGACATCCCGTTTCCTGGTCGCAGTTCGGACGCTTCGAGCCGGTGAAAGAAGGCGATGACCTGACAGGATACCGCTTCATCGCGGAAGGGGAGCTGTCGGAGGTGCTCAACAGACCTTTCTCCATGTTCCCCCAAGTCGATTTGTTACCGACCGGAGAGATACCCGATACCATCACCAAACCGCTTGTCGAAGAAGGGGTTTCGTTCGTTTCATTGCAGAGGGAGAGCCAAGAGGAAGTCGCAGAACCTCAAGAGATCCCCGTCCCTGCCGAAAGCGATACGGATAGATCGGTGCAGACGGAAGCCGATATACTTCCTACACCTGCCGAGGAGAAAGCCTTGACGGAGGAACCGCTTCCCGATACGGAAGAGGTACCGCAGCCGGCAGCGAAGGAGCCTTCCGCCCCGACCGAAGAGCCGGCGGAGAAGAAAGAGAGGGGGCGAAAGAGCAGGAGGACGACCGCTATTGTCTTCCTGACAGTCCTGATATTGGGTGCCGCTGCGGCATACTTGCTACTGTATCGGATGCCTGTGCTCTCGACAAAAGAGCCGACCCGACAAGAACCTCCCGTCCGGATGTCTTCACCCGTGGATACGACCGCCAAGACGACCGATACGGTAAAGACCGTACCTGCCGCGACGGATCTCGGCCGGATCGTTATCCGCAAAGGGGACATTTTGGCCCGCATCGCCTTGGAGAAGTATGGCGACCGCGTATTCTGGGTCTATATATATGAAGAGAACAAAGAGAAAATCGCAGATCCCAACAACATCCCTTTGGGTACGGAGCTAGTACTTCCTTTACCTGAGAAGTACGGGATAGATGCAGCCGATACGGCTTCGTTGAGAAGAGCTTCGTCCCTCCAGTTCCGGATAGGAATGAGGGAAGGACGGCAGTAGCGTCGGGGTTTTTCTAATTTTGTGGTCATGAGCACCAATATAGATGTACAACAGATCAAACAGCGTTTCGGCATCATCGGTAGCAGTCCGCTGATGGAACATGCCATCCGAGTGGCAGCGCAGGTGGCTCCTACCGACATGTCCGTCCTCGTGACGGGGGAGAGCGGTTCGGGGAAAGAGTTCTTCCCACAGATAATCCACTACTACAGTGCCCGGAAACATCATAGCTACATTGCCGTTAATTGCGGAGCCATCCCTGAAGGAACCATCGACTCCGAGCTGTTCGGACACCGCAAAGGTTCCTTCACCGGAGCGGTATCGGACCGCAAGGGCTACTTCGAAGAAGCATCCGGCGGCACGATCTTTCTGGACGAAGTGGGCGAACTGCCTTTGCCTACACAGGCGAGGCTGCTCAGGGTGCTGGAGACGGGCGAGTTCATCCCCGTAGGAGCCAGCCAGTCGCAGAAGACGGATGTCCGTATCGTAGCGGCGACGAACGTAAACCTGAAGGAGGCGGTAGCGAACGGGAAGTTCCGTGAAGACCTCTTCTTCCGTCTCAATACGGTACCGATCGAGGTGCCTGCGCTGCGTATGCGACCGGACGACGTGCCCTTGCTTTTCCGCCGTTTTGCCGCTGACAGCGCGGAGAAGTACCGGATGCCTCCGCTGCGCCTCTCGGACGAAGCCCGTACCATATTGATGCGTTACCGCTGGCCCGGCAATGTGCGAGAGCTGCGCAATATAACCGACAGGCTGAGCATCCTCGAGGAGGAGCGGACGGTATCGGCAGAGACCATCACCCGCTACCTGGACGCAGGGGGCATGCAGGACTTCCACCCCGTGGTGATCCGGCGGAACGAACCGACCGAAGCGGACAAACAAATCCCCCATTACGAGCGCGAGATCATCTACCAAGTGCTATACGATATGAAGAAGGAGATAGCCGATCTGAAAGGAATGATGAACCGCTTGGCGCACCACGAACAGCCCTCATGGTCTGTGGGAACGGACGTCTGGGGCGGTGACGACAAGCGCAATGCGGACGCCAAGTGGGGCGTCAGCACGCATACGTCCCCCATCGCGGAAGCAGTAGACCCCGTGGAGCCGATACAGGAAGCCAGCGAATACACCGAGGATCCGATTTCGCTGGAGGAGGTGGAGAGGAAAATGATCTCCCGCGCACTGGAACGCCACGGCGGCAAGCGCAAGCAGACGGCCGAGGAACTGAAGATTTCGGAGCGGACACTATACCGTAAAATCAAGGAGTATGGACTGGAATAGAACCCTTGGCCGATACAGCCTTTCCGCTTTTGCGATGGTGCTTATCGTCCTGCTGACCTGCTCGGCATGCAGCATCTCCTACAGCTTCAACGGAGGAGCTTTGGACTATAGCCGCGTGAAAACGCTTTATATGCCGGATGTGACCAATCAGGCCACCCGTGTATATCCTCCGTTGGCGCAGAATATGACTGAAGCCCTGCAAAACCATTTTACGCGCCGCACCAAGCTCGAAATGGCACGAACCAACGATGCCGACATGATCATCGAGGTGGTGATCACTAATTACGACCTCGCTCCCCTCGCCGTGCAGGACAACGATCTGGCCGCACGTACCAAGGTAACCTTATCCATACAGGTGCACTACGAGAACAAGGCTTTCCCCGAACAGAGCTTCGATCGGGACTTCACCTCCTCTACGGACTTCGACAGCGGCCAGGATCTGGTGACGGTACAGGACGCCCTTCTGGCCAATATGGTCGAGGACCTGGTGAAGCAGGTGTATAACGCTACGGTAGAGAACTGGTAATCCTCCCCACCATGACGACTAACGACCTGTATGCCTACATGGAGCACCCCTCGCGACTCTCGGCTGCCACGCTGCCCGAGATGAAAGCCCTGTACGAGGCCTATCCCTACTGCTCCACCTTCGTCTTCCTATACCTATATAATATGTATGTGGTGCAGGACGTGCGCTATGCTTCGGAGCTGCGCCGGCTGGCACCCTATCTGCCGGACAGGCGCAAGCTGTACCTGCTCGTGGAGCAATATACGCATCCGGAGCAGCTACAACCTGCCTCGGCCGACAAGGAGCCGGACGCCTTCTCGCTCATCGATGACTTCCTCGACGAAATGACCCGAAGCGGGGCCGACCTGCCTTCGGAGATCTCCTACGGAGGAGACAGCGGTATCGCTTCGGCTTCGGACTACTTCGCCGCCACGGCACCTGCCGATCAGGCCGAATCGTCCCATAGCGTGCCGGTCTTGTCCGTGCAGGCAGCCGACACACCGCCTGAGAGCACGCCTCCGGCAGCCAAGGATCCGGCCCCGATCGTCCCGGCGGACGAGCTGGACGAAGGGCTCTTCACCGAAACCCTCGCGCGTATATACATCAAGCAGGGACGTTACGATAAGGCACTGAGGATAATTCGTACCATTAGTTTGAATTATCCGGAAAAAAACCTTTACTTTGCGGATCAAATTCGATTCTTAGAGAAGTTGATTATTAACGACAAAAACAAACTATAAAGATGTACATCGTACTGACTATTCTCATTCTGCTCATATCGCTCTTCCTTATTCTGGTCGTAGTGGTACAGAACTCCAAAGGGGGAGGCTTGGCAGCAGGCTTCGCATCCAGCAATCAGATCATGGGCGTCCGCAAGACTACCGATTTCCTCGAGAAAGCCACTTGGTGGTCGGCCGGTATCATTGCCGTTCTGGCGATCGTTTCTACTCACTTCCTCCACACAGGGAAAGCAGATGAAAGCCAAAACGTCATGAAGGAAACCCTGAACAAGAAGGTGAAAGAAGAAAAGAACTCTGCGGTGATCAACTTCGGCGGAGATGCCGCTGCTACGGAATCCGCCCAGCCCGCGACAGGAGAGACCACTCCCGAGGAGGGGCAGGCACAATAAGGAGGATCAGCCCTTTCTATATCCCTTGCAGGAGATAAGGGGATCGACAGACGTCTTTGTCTTTGAGCCGAGGCTTGAGGGCAAAGACGTTTTACTTTGGTGGAGCGGCCGCTCCGCCGCCCTTCGGCAGAGGGACAGCATGCAGACCGACAGAGCTTCCGAGGGGTGCGACAAGCCCTTGCTGATGGAACGAACGGACGTACCCCGAAAAAACGTCTAGACGTTTCGACAAAAAGGTCTAGACGTTTTGCCCGAAACGTCTAGACGTATTGAGACAAACGTCTAGACGTTTTTAGAGAAAGGTCTAGACGTTTTGAAAAGCCCCGACAAGAGAGCAGACGACAAAGCCAATGACAAAGAGACTATTCCTGCCCGAATGGGCACCGCAAGAGGCCGTACAACTGACCTGGCCTCACCCCCTGACCGACTGGGCATATATGCTCGAAGAGGTGGAAACCTGCTTCGTCCGCATAGCCACCGCCATACTCCGCCACCAGCGGCTGATAGTCGTTTGCCCCGATCGCAAACGGGTGCTCGGCCTGCTACCTCCGGAGCTGCACCACCGGCTCAGCTGCTTCGAGCTACCCTCGAACGATACGTGGGCGCGCGACCACGGAGGCATCTCCCTCCTCTCGGACGGACGGCCGATGATAGCCGACTTCACCTTCAACGGCTGGGGCATGAAGTTCGCCGCCCATCACGACAATCTCATCACGAGGCGGCTCCACGCGCTGGGTCTCTTCGCCGAAGGAGTTACCCTCGACAATCGCCTCGCCTTCGTCCTCGAAGGTGGAGCACTGGAGACGGACGGCGAAGGCACTTTGCTCACCACGGACAGCTGCCTCTTCGAGCCGAACCGCAATGCCGGCCTGAGCCGTGCGGCCATTGTCGACATGCTGAAAGAGAGCCTCGGCGTCAGCCGTGTACTCTCGCTCCGCCACGGAGCCTTGGTCGGCGACGACACCGACGGGCACATCGACACGCTGGCGCGGTTCGTCGATGCCCGTACCATCGTCTACGTCCGCTCGGAAGATCCCACGGACGAGCACCATACCGACCTCACGGCCATGGAGCAGGAGCTGAAGGAGCTGCGCCGCCCGGACGGAGAGCCGTACCGACTCGTGCCGCTGCCCATGGCGGAAGCCCTATACGACGGAGCGGACAGACTGCCCGCCACCTATGCCAACTTCCTCATCATCAACGGGGCAGTACTCGTGCCCACCTACGATTCGCGCCTCGATGCCGTCGCCCTCTCGGTGATGCAGGGGCTATTCCCCGATAGAGAGGTCATCGGCATCGACTGCCGTGCACTCGTCAAGCAGCATGGCAGTCTCCACTGCGTCACGATGCAGTACCCCCAAGGATTCATACGCTAATTCCACAGCAAAGGACTATGAAAGTAGCACTCATTCAGCAAGCCAACACCGCGGACGTCCGCTCGAACCAAGAGCGACTGGCGGACAAGATCCGCGAAGCCGCCCGACGCGGTGCCGAGCTGGTCGTACTCCAAGAGCTGCACAACGGGCTCTATTTCTGCCAGACGGAAGACGTGCAGGTATTCGACCAGGCAGAGACCATCCCGGGACCGAGTACCGATTTCTTCGGTACCATCGCACGCGAAGCCGGCATCGTGCTGGTGCTCTCCCTCTTCGAGAAGCGCGCTCCGGGGCTTTACCACAATACGGCCGTCGTGCTGGAGCGAGACGGCACTATCGCAGGGAAGTATCGCAAGATGCATATACCCGATGACCCTGCCTATTACGAGAAGTTCTATTTCACGCCCGGCGACTTGGGCTTTACCCCCATCCCGACGTCCGTCGGATGCCTCGGCGTATTGGTCTGCTGGGATCAGTGGTATCCCGAAGCGGCGCGACTGATGGCCATGCAGGGTGCCGATATACTGATCTACCCCACGGCTATCGGTACCGAAAGCACGGACGTGCCTGCCGAGCAGCTCCGCCAACGCCAAGCGTGGCAGATCGTACAGCGCGGACATGCCGTGGCCAACGGCATCCCCGTGGTGGCGGTGAACAGGGTCGGCTACGAGGCAGACCCTTCAGGCCGCACCGGTGGCATCACGTTCTGGGGCTCCGGCTTCGTAGCCGGACCGCAGGGCGAACTGCTGGCCGAGCTGAGCGCAACGGAAGAGGCTGTGGAGGTAGTGGATATAGATCCCTCCCGAACCGAGCAGGTGCGCCGCTGGTGGCCGTTCTTCCGGGATCGGCGGATCGACGCTTTCTCCGGCCTCACGGAGCGTTTCCTTCGGGGTTGATTGTCAAGGCAAGAGGGGGGATGACGTCCGTTTTCTCCCCCTTGGAAAAGGAGCCGGATCGTTCCTTTCCGTGGGGCGTTTTCCTACTATTATATAGTGTAACCTTTATCAACAATATAGAGGAGTTTTCAACAGTTGTAATACAATGTTCCACGTATGTGCCACGTTAGTAGATCGAAAATACGTAGTTTTGGCGCATTGATATTCTTGAAATATGGGTAAAATAATCGCTCTGGCCAATCAGAAAGGCGGTGTAGGCAAGACTACAACGACTATCAATCTGGCAGCTTCGCTCGCTACTTTGGAGAAGAAAGTATTGGTGGTCGATGCCGATCCGCAGGCCAATGCTTCCTCCGGACTGGGCGTAGACATCGCTTCCCTGCAGAACACCATATACGAATGTCTCGTGTGCAATCTGCCGGTGACCGAAGCTGTGCTGCCCACTCCCGTGGACGGGCTGGACATTATCCCTTCGCATATCGACCTCGTCGGTGCAGAGATCGAGATGCTCAACCTGCCGGAGCGCGAGAAAGTGATGCACCGTCTGCTGCGCGGCATAGCCGATCGGTACGACTACGTCCTCATCGACTGCTCCCCCTCACTGGGCCTTATCACGGTCAATTCGCTCGTGGCGGCGCATTCCGTCATCATCCCCGTGCAGTGCGAATACTTCGCTCTCGAGGGGATCAGCAAGCTGCTCAATACGATCCGCATTATCAAAGGCAAGCTCAATCCCACACTGGAGATAGAGGGTTTCCTCTTGACCATGTACGACAGCCGCCTGCGACTGGCCAATCAGATATACGAAGAGGTCAAGAAGCACTTCCGCGATCTGGTCTTCGATACGGTCATCCAGCGCAACATCAAACTAAGCGAGGCCCCCAGCCACGGTATCCCGGCACTGCTGTACGATGCCGATAGCCGCGGAGCGGTCAATCATATGCAGCTGGCGGCCGAGCTGATCAAAAAGCACAAACAGAAAGGAGCCTGACTCTACTTATGAAGCATACGAAGAAAACGCTCGGTCGTGGCCTGGACTCCCTCCTCGATGCGGAGGTCATAGGGTCTTCGTCCATCAGCGAAGTGGCCATCAGCGATATATACCCCAATCCCGATCAGCCGCGCCGGACTTTCGAGGAAGAGTCCCTGAAAGAACTGGCCGCTTCGCTCCATTCGATAGGATTGGTACAGCCCATCACACTACTGAAGAAGTCCACCGGCGACTATATGATCATCTCCGGAGAACGCCGCTGGCGTGCAGCCCGAATGGCCGGTATGACTACCCTGCCGGCATACATCAAGACGGAAGAGGACGAACATGTGATGGAGATGGCACTGATCGAAAACATCCAGCGCGAAGACCTCAACGCCATCGAAATCTCTCTGGCCTATCAGAAGCTCATCGAGACCTACGACCTCACACAGGAGGAACTCAGCACCCGCGTGGGCAAGAAGCGCACCACGATCAGCAACTACCTGCGCCTCCTCAAGCTCCCGGGCGAGATACAGATAGGTCTGACTCAGAAGAAAATAGATATGGGGCATGCCCGCGCCTTGCTCAGTATCCCCGATCCCGAGCATCAGCTTGCCCTCTATGCCGAGATCATCAGGCAGGGACTCAGCGTCCGTGCCGTGGAGAGTCTGGCAGCGCGTTATCGCGAAGAGGGAGCCGATTCGTCCGCCAAGCAGAAGAAGGCCAAGCAGTCTCTGCCGGAAGAGTACCGCCTGCTCACGGGTCAGTTGTCCCGATTCTTCCGGACGAAGGTCAAGCTCGACTGCGATGCCAAGGGGAAAGGCAAGCTGACCATTCCCTTCGCATCGGAAGAAGAGCTGGAGCGAATCATGGCTTTGCTCGAGCGTATCCGCTAATCCTCTTACCGTAGCCGTTATGTCCGGAAGTCGTTGGAGAATTGTCGTCCTGTTCCTCTGCCTTTGTCTTTCTCAGGCAATGGCACAGAGCATCGTGCCTGACAGTATCGCACGGCCGACGACGAGTGCGGCCGATACCGCGACTACGAAGCTCCCCGATACGCTCCGAGTGCAGACGCCTTCCCTGCCGGCCGCTACTGCATCTCCCCACGACCTCCTGACAGCCAAGGCGTGGAAACCCAATTCCACCCGTGCACTCCTCTACTCGGCCCTCCTGCCCGGAGCAGGTCAGATCTACAACCGCAAGTATTGGAAGCTGCCGATCGTATGGGGTGCATTCACGGGATGCGGCTATGCCATCCTCTGGAACAACAAGACGTACACCGAGTATCGTAAAGCCTATGCCGACTTCATGAGTGGCGATCCTTCGCAGACGGCTTGGCACAATTTCCTTCCCTTCGGGGCCGATCCGGCCGACTACGTCAAGAGCGAACAGCTCAGAGCACGACTCAAACGCGGCACGGAGTACTACCGTCGCAACAGGGATTTGAGTATCATCATTACGCTCGGCGTCTACTTTCTGACGATGCTGGATGCCTATGTGGATGCCGAATTGTTCGACTTCAACATCTCTCCCGACCTCTCTTTTCATTTCAGTCCGACGGTGGGTACAGACGATAAGTCCGGCCTTTTCCGTTATGGAGTTAGCTGCGGCCTCACTTTTTGACCTCCCCTTACTCTCCGGATGAAACAATATCTCCTCCCCGCCCTCATTGCCTTCCTGGCTTTTCTGCCGATCCGATCGTCCTATGCCATAGGTCGTTACACTCCGGCGGACTCTACTCAGGACGTGCGCAATGCAGCCCGTCGTCTGCTACCCTCTTCGGACTTGGACAAGGATTTGGAGAGACTCCTCCGCACTTGGCATAAAGGATATTCCACCAAGACAAAACGTGGCGAGCGTCCGTGCATCAACTCCGATACGGGTCCTTATACTCCGGACTCCGTGTACATCCGGAGGCTTTCCGCCCTGCCATCGGCCGTGCCCATACAATTCAACCCTGCCGTCAAGCAGTGCATCAAGCTCTACACCGAGGAACGTCGTCGCCTTGTCCGCTATATGCTCTCGCTGGCCGACCTGTATTTCCCTCAGATCGAAGAGACGCTCGACCGTCATAACCTCCCGATCGAACTGAAGTACCTGACCATCGTGGAGTCGGCTCTCAACCCTACCGCAGTATCACCGGCCGGAGCAGCCGGTATATGGCAGTTCATGCTGGCTACGGGCAAGATATACGGACTCACTATAAACAGCCTCATCGACGAACGGCTCGATCTGCAGAAAAGTACAGAGGCTGCCTGCCGCTACTTCAAGGACATGTACGACCTCTATCGCGACTGGCTCCTCTGCATCGCAGCTTATAACTGCGGACTCGGCAATGTGAACAAAGCCATCCGAAAGTCCGGTGGTAAGACCGACTTCTGGGAGATCTATCCCTATCTTCCTCGCGAAACGCGGAACTACATCCCGCTCTTCATCGGTGCATACTATGCCATGCACTACCATATCGAACATGAGATCTGCGCCGGAGAGACAGGCGTTCCCTTGGCTACGGATACGATCATGCTGTCCCGACAAGTATCCTTCGATCACATTCGCCGCCTGTCCGGTGTGACCAACGACGAATTGCAGCTGCTCAATCCCCAATACAGAAGGGGCATCATCCCCGGCAATACCCAGCTGTGCCGACTACGCCTTCCCGTCACTGCCATCAAGGAATTGGACAAGGTTCGCGATTCGCTTTATTCCCCCGACTTGGAAGTTTCCGTATCGGATTTCCCTGAGCAAGGCGGACAACGCTCAGGAGGATCGGGACGAACCATCATCTTCCATAATGTCAAACGAGGCGAGTCGCTCTCATCCATCGCCAAACGTTACGGCACCTCGGTGGCAGCCATTCAGAAGGCAAACGGCTTGAAGTCGGCTTCCGTCAAACCCGGTCAGAAGCTGCAAATCACTAAAAGTTCCTCCTCCGGCTCCAAGAAAAAGGGCAAGTACAGAGCCAAGCGAAAGTCCCGCAGAAGGAAATAATCCTCCGCCACCCTCTTCCGAATAAACACGAACCGTCTATACTCTCCAAGGCCTATGACAAGAAAAGTCCGGAGAATAAGCCGGTCGTATAGTCTGTAGGCAATAGAAAAGCGGTGTGCCTCTTGAATCGCTGTTCGGGCGATCTCGGCACACCGCTTCTTTTAGAAAGTCTTATGATCCGGTTACTGACGTCCTTCCGTTGTCACGTCAGGCGCTATTTTCTTCACCAAGCCCTGCAATACATTTCCGGGGCCTAACTCCATAAAGTGGTCGGCTCCATCGGCAGTCATATTCAGCACACTCTGTGTCCAGCGAACCGGTGCCGTCAGCTGTGCTATCAGGTTCTTCTTGATCTCTGCCGGATCGGTGACAGCAGAAGCCGTTACATTCTGATAGATGGGGCAGATCGGCTGACTGATCGTAGTCTCTTCGATGGCTTTTGCCAGCTCTTCACGAGCCGGTTCCATCAGAGGGGAATGGAATGCTCCACCGACAGCAAGCTTAAGAGCACGCTTGGCTCCGGCTTCCTTGAGCAGCTCGCAAGCTCTGTCCACTCCTTCTACCGAACCGGATATAACGATCTGTCCCGGGCAGTTGTAGTTGGCCGGTACGACAACTTCGTCCGTCACTTGGGCACAGATTTCTTCTACCTTTTCGTCAGGCAAACCCAGTACAGCCGCCATAGTCGAGGGGCGTACTTCGCATGCTTTCTGCATGGCCATGGCACGTTTCGATACGAGGCGAAGACCATCTTCGAAGGTCATGGCACCTGCTGCGACCAATGCCGAAAACTCTCCGAGCGAGTGGCCTGCGACCATATCGGGACGGAAGTCTTCGCCCATCGTCTTGGCCAGAATCACCGAGTGAAGGAAGATCGCCGGCTGGGTCACTTTGGTTTGTTTCAGCTCCTCTGCCGTGCCGTTGAAGAGGATGTCCGTAATGCGAAAGCCTAATATCTCATTGGCTTTTTCAAAATATGCTTTGGCCTCGGGGTTCTGTTCGTACAGGTCTTTTCCCATTCCTACAAACTGTGCTCCCTGACCGGGGAATACAAATGCTTTCATCTCTGTTTCGTTATAGTCTTGATTATGATTCCGATTATTCTATTAGTCTCTCTATTCTGTTAAAGTCGAGCATCAAAAGACGATGGACGATTTCTCCACATTCGGCCTACACCCGCTCCAGTACTTTCACCAGCACCTCCCACGTGCGAGCTACGGATTCGATATGAACCCTCTCGTCCGGAGAGTGCGGCGATCGGAGTTCGGGGCCTACCGAGATCATGTCCATATCCGGCATTACGCCTTGGATGATACCGCACTCCAAGCCGGCATGCATCACCAGCACTTCGGGCTTTTGGCCGTAATACTCTTCAAATACTTTACTCATCACCTCGAGGATATGCGACTGGATATTAGGCTGCCAGCCATTGTACGAAGCGTCGAATTCCACTCGTGCTCCTGCCAAAGAGAAAACGCTCTCGATAGCCGATGCTACCCACATCTTGCGCGATTCGGAAGAGCTACGCACCAGGAAACGAGCGGAGATCACCCCTTCCTTGGCTGTGATCAACGCCAGATTGGATGAAGACTCTACCGTACCGGGGAAGTCTTGGAGCATCGACTGCGGGCCATTGACGCAGGCTTCCACGGCATTGATCAGACAGTCCTGGATCTCTTCGGGGATAATCGTTCGGGGGCATTCGATACGACTGGCCTCGAACTTGATGTTTTCCTCTATGCCGCTGAATTCCTTACGGAACAAATCCTGATAGTCGGATACCAGTTCCCATACAGCTCCGGCCTCTTCTTCCTGAATGGTGATAACGGCAAATGCTTCGCGTGGAATAGCATTGCGGAGCGATCCTCCCTCTACCCATGCCAAGCGAGCACCGTAGAATCCTACAGCTTCTTTCAGGAATCTGAACATCAGTTTGTTGGCATTGGCTCGTCCAAGGTGAATATCGACACCCGAATGTCCTCCTTTGAGTCCTGTCAAAGATACCTTTACACCTATTTCTTCGTCCGAAACGAGTTCTTCCTCCTTATATTCCAGTGTGGCATTGACATCGATACCTCCTGCACAGCCTACGAAGAGCTTGCCTTCAGCCTCCGAGTCTATATTGAGTAGGATGTCGCCACGAGAGAACCCTGGCTTGAGACCATTGGCACCGTCCATTCCCACTTCTTCATTGATGGTGAAGAGAGCTTCCAGCGGACCATGCTTGAGAGTAGAGTCTGCCATAGCTGCCATGGCATAGGCCACCCCGATACCGTTATCGGCTCCCAAAGTAGTGCCACGAGCTTTCACCCACTCTCCGTCGATATATGCATCGATGGGGTCTTTGGTGAAATCATGATCGACGTCCGAATTCTTTTGAGGCACCATATCCAAGTGCGATTGGAGGGTCACGATCGGTCTGCTTTCCATGCCTGGCGTGGCCGGCTTGCGAATGATGACATTGCCCACCTCGTCTTGCTCGGTCTCCAGACCAAGTCTCTTACCGAAGTCGAATACGTACTTGGTCACCTCGTCCATCTGTCCGGTAGGTCGAGGTATTTGTGTCAGGTCGTAGAAGTATTCCCAGACGGCTCGTGGTTTGAGGTTTTTGATCTCTGTTGACATAACTGTGAAAAGTGTTTTGGATGATTGTTGTTAATTGTTTGACTGTTTTATGCGATCGTATTTCTTATTGACAAAAGGAAGCAAGCCGATAGCCACGAACCCGACGGCCGTAGTCCAAACGGTTTGAGTCGTGTGTACCACCAAGGCAAACGCTCCGGCATCCTCCTTCGTCACACCGAAAGCCACAAGAGAAGCAATGACCATAAAGTGCCACGGCCCTACCCCTCCCTGTACGGGTACGGCTACGGCTATACTGCTCATGGCAAAGCTGATCAGCCCCACTCCCATGCCCAGCGATCGGGTAAAGTCGAAAGCGAAGAATGTGGTGTAGAAGTAAAAGAAATATCCTACCCACAAGAGGATGGAATACAGGATGAAGAGCCACTTGTGCTCCATGTGCCAGATAGAGCGAAGCCCCTCCAGTATTCTACCGATGAGTGCTGCTATCTTGCGAACGGGGCCTACGTGTGAGAGGTATTTATAGAGCAAGAAGAAAAGCAGCCCGACACCTACGACAGCAACGTATAGCCAGATGGAACTGAAAATGGTGAAAAAGCCTTGCGTCAGCTGTGGATTGCGAGCAAAGAAAGCGGAGAAAAAGCCCTGAAAGCCCATCATGATACTCAATGTAATGAGTCCGACCATCACCAAGTCCATGATCCTGTCCATGAAGAGCGTACCGAGGAGCTGGGGGAAAGGTATCTTCTCGTAGCGGCTTTCTTCCGCGCATCGCCAAAATTCTCCGGCACGGGGCAGAGCCATATTGACCGTGTAATTGCCCAAAGTAGTCAGAATGGCATTGATTTTCCGTGGATGAGGAGAAGCCAGAGGCTCTATGAGGAGTTGCCAGCGCAGACCGCGTATACAGTTGGCAGCCAATCCGAACAAGAGAGAGAAAGCTATGATGTAGTAATTGACACCGTCGCGGACGATCTTGCCAATGGCGGAGAAATCCATTTTGCGGTACACCAACCAGAGGAGCAGACCGCCTATGGCGAGAGGAATAATGACCTTAGCTACCGACTTCCATTTGTTAGACCTGTCTGCTGTCACTATTTCTTGCCCTATATTATTAGTCATTTAGTTGCTCTTATCTTGATAAATGATTTTGCTATTTAGATTACCCTTAGTACGATGCCATTAAAATAACAATCAAAATATCGTACCTTAGCATTTTCTAAACAACGCAAATATAAAGAATTTATATTTCATGATGCGAGTAAAAGCCAAGAAGGCACTGGGGCAACACTTCCTCCGCGATCTGAGTATTGCAGAGCGAATAGCCGACACCCTCTGCGAGCATAAAGCATTGCCTGTACTGGAGATCGGGCCGGGTATGGGAGTGCTTACGCAGTTCTTGCTTCGCAAGGGGCATGATGTTCGCGTCATAGAGATCGACGGAGAGTCCGTCAGCTATTTGCGAGAAGAGTTCCCGGAGCTTTCCGATCGGATCATCGAGGGCGATTTTCTGCACTATCCTTTGTCGGAGCTGTTCCCCGAAGGACGACAATACTGCCTGATAGGCAATTACCCCTACAATATCTCCAGCCAGATTTTCTTCCGTCTGTTGGACGTTCGCGAGCAGATCCCTTGCTGTTCGGGGATGCTCCAGCGCGAAGTGGCTATGCGACTGGCATCGCCTCCGGGGAAAAAGGATTATGGCATATTGAGCGTGTTATTGCAGCTTTGGTACAATATCGAATACCTCTTCACCGTAGACGCTTCCGTTTTCGATCCTCCGCCCAAAGTGCAGAGCGGCGTAATACGTCTGACACGCAATGACCGCAAGGAACTCCCATGTAGCGAAAAAGCACTGAAGACGGTGGTGAAAACAGCTTTCGGACAGCGCCGGAAAACGCTCAGGAACTCTCTTCGCGGTATCCTGCCGGTCGGATTCGATCGTTTCGACGATCCTGTTTTCTCGAAGCGACCGGAGCAGTTGTCCCCCGATGATTTCGTCGCACTTACGCTCTTGTTGCAGCAATAGCATTTTCATTTCCCCCTGATCAACGAATTCTTATGGACTTCACGAAAGAATATCTTCACAATCTTCGCCAGATCATCGACCAAAAGCGCGATGCGGATGCTCTCGACCTGATGAGCAAGCTCCACCCCGAGGATATTGCGGATCTCTATGACGAGCTGGATCTGGACGAGGCAGTCTACCTCTACCTTCTGCTCGATGGAGAGAAAGCCGGTCTCGTGCTCTTGGAGCTGGATGAGGATGAGCGAAACAAGGTACTCGAAAGGATTCCTTCCGAGACCATCGCCGGAAAATTTGTCGGCAATATGGAGACCGACGATGCGGCCGAGCTAATTCGTGAGCTGGACGAAGACCAGCAAGACGAGATTCTCAGTCAGGTGACCGATATAGAGCAGGCCGGAGATATTATCGATCTGCTCAAGTACGAAGACGACACAGCCGGTAGCCTCATGGGTACCGAGATGATCATCGTCAATGAGAACTGGAGTATGCCCAAGTGTATCGAAGAGATGCGCTTGCAGGCAGAAGATGTGGACGAGATATACTACGTCTATGTCATCGACGATGAAGAACGGCTCAAAGGGGTGCTGCCACTGAAGAAACTGATCACCAGCCCTTCCGCCTCGAAGATCAAGTATGTGATGAAGACCGAGCCTATCTCCGTCAAAGACAATGACCCGATCGAAGAAGTCGCGGAGAAGATAGAGAAGTACGACCTCGTAGCTCTGCCGGTGGTGGACAGTATCGGTCGTTTGGTAGGCCGGATCACCATCGACGATGTGATCGACGAAATCCGCGAACAGCACGAACGCGACTACCAGCTGGCTTCGGGTATTTCGCACGACATCGAAGCTTCGGATAAGGTCTATATGCAGACCGCAGCACGTCTGCCGTGGCTTCTCATCGGTATGGCAGGAGGATTGGCCAACTCCATCCTCCTGGGAGGATTCGACTCCCTCTTTGCCGCCAATCCCAAGATGGCTCTCTTCATTCCCCTCATCGGTGGCACCGGCGGTAATGTGGGCATCCAGTCTTCGGCCATCGTGGTGCAGGGACTGGCAAACAACAGCCTGAAGCAGGCCAAACTCTGGACTCTCATAGCCAAGGAAGTCGTCGTAGCCCTGATCAATGCCTCTATCATCAGCCTTGTCGTCTTCCTGTTCAACTATTTTTTCCTCGGTGACGTCCTCGTCATGTCCGCCGTCTCCATCAGCCTCTTTTCCGTCGTATTGTTCGCCAGCATATTCGGCACCATGGTGCCGATGCTGCTGGATCGATTGAAGATAGACCCGGCCATAGCCACCGGCCCCTTTATCACCATTACGAATGACCTCATCGGGATGATGATCTATATGCTTGTAGCCACGCTGCTTGCTCAGGCTTTGTAATTTCGGACAGGACGCGAGCTATGGGGATTGTCGAACGCCAGAGTATCAAAGGAACCCTCGTCAGCTATGCAGGGGCTTTCATCGGCTTCCTGACCACCTTCCTTATTATCACCGAGTTCTTGACCCCCAAGGAAGTCGGTCTTACTCGCAATATAGTCGAAGCCGCTACGCTGATCAGCAGCTTTGCGCTTCTCGGGCTCAACTCCTCTGCCTTCCGGTTCTACCCCTACTTCCATAGCGAGAGCGGAGAAGCCTCCCCCGATGGAGTTCGGGACAATGGTTACTTCTACTATATGATGGCGGTAGCCCTCGTCGGAGGAGTGCTTATGACCCTCCTGATGCTGCTGGCCAAAGGCCCCTTTGTGGCCATGTTCAGCCGCAATAGTCCAGAGCTGGTGGACTTTTACTATAGCATCGTTCCCTTGTTCGTCTTCATGCTCTTTTGGTCTGTCTTCGAACTCTATGCCACACAACTGATGCGGATAGCCGTGCCCAAGCTGATCCGTGAGGTAGTGCTCAGGCTGATGCTGATCGTTGTTTATCTGCTCTATGCTTTCCGATGGGTGAGTCTGGAGATTTTTATCGCCATATTTATTGCCGCCTACGCCGCATGTATGCTGTTGATGTTGGCTTATATCCGGCGAATCGGCAAGGTCAATCTCCGTCACAATCGGGGCTTTCTGACACCGGAGCTGAAGCGCAATTTTCTCCGCTACACCCTCTTCTATGTCGTAGCCAGTATAGGCAGCAAGCTCAGCAGCCGTTTGGATCTCTTCATGGTCAGTTCTCTGGACAAGGGCGGATTGGATTCGGGCGGTATTTTCTCTATCGCTTTCTATATGGTAGCCGTGGTGGAAATACCCTCCAGATCCCTGCTCAGCGTCTCTTCTCCCCTGATGGCCGATGCCATGAAACGGAACGATCTGGTCAAAGCCGACGAACTCTTCAAGCGCGTCTCGCTGCATCAGCTTCTTTCCGGTGGCCTTATCTTCTTGCTTATTTGGTTCAATATCGACAGCATCTTCTCCATCCTCCCGAACGGTCATCTCTATGCCGCCGGCAAATACGTGGTTTTCTTTTTGGGGATCGCTAAGATGATCGAAATCACGCTGAACTACGGCAATCCGATCGTGAGCTGTTCCAAGTATTATCACTGGAATCTTTACTATACTTTCCTCGTCACCATCCTGGCCGTGCTCACCAATCTGTGGCTGATCCCCGTTTTGGGCATCAACGGAGCAGCCATTGCTACGCTCCTGACCACACTGCTGAGCTATGGCGTACAGCAATTTATGATCAGCCGGAAGCTGCATGCTTCGCCCTTTTCTCCGGCCCTTTTCCGTCTGTTGGCTCTCTTCGCCCTCCTTTTTGGTGCCAATGCCTTGATCCCTCATGTCGATTCTCCCTGGATCGACATACCCCTCCGTTCCATCCCTATCGGAGTGGGAGCACTCGCTGCTGTCTATGCCATGCGCCTGTCTCCCGAGTTCAATAGAGCCGTAGACAAATACTTCCGTCGCCGATGAACCTCCTCCGCCGATTCACATCTCGTCTTTATGCCCTCGCTCCCAAACGGATGCAGTACGTCATTACAGAGGGGAAACGCCGCCTGCGCCGCCTAACGGTAGAGCCTCGGCTCATTCGCGAAGCACTGCAGCGCAACGACGAGCTAAAAAAGAAACTATGCGACAAGGAAACCATCAATGTCGTATTCCTTGCCGTGTACGACTCCATGTGGAAATACGATGCCCTGTTTGCTGCCATGCTCCGGCATCCGCGCGTTCGGCCTGTACTCATCGTTTGTCCGGCGAACAATCTGCCGGCCGGCGAACGGGGCGAACTCCTGCAAAAGATACTTGCCCACTTTCAAGCCAAAGGCTTCGATCCGCAGCCGGCTTGTCGGGACAATGGAGAGGTAAGAGATATTCGGGCAGAATTTGCACCGGATTACATTTTCTATACCACACCTTACGACATCCAGTTGCCGCCACCCCTTCGCCAGAGGGCCTTCCCCGATATACTCACTTGCTATAGCCTGTATGGCTATCCCCTCGAAGAATATCCTGACTGGTACGACCTCCTGTTTCACAATCTTTTGGGGTACTATTTTTTAGTTTCGGAAGAAGACCTTCGCATCTACTCGCGACTCTCGCGCGCGAAGGGACGCAACGGAGTGGTCAGCGGAGCACCTTTGTTTGATGCTTTCTCCTCCGAAATGAGGGATCGAACGGAGAAAAACGATGAAGAGCTACCCCTCGTAATCATCGCTCCGCACCATTCGATAGAACCTTGGGGATATAGCCTGTCCAATTTCCTCGATTATGCGGATACCTTCCTCCGATTGGCACGGAAGTACGAAGGCCGATTGCGCTTTGCTTTCAAGCCGCATCCGATACTCAAGACCAAACTCTATGCCTTGGATTCGTGGGGACGCGAACGAACGGATCGGTACTACCGGGAATGGACAGATATGCCTCATGCCGAATTGGCCGAAGGAACTTATGTCGATCTCTTCTGTCGCTCTTCGGCTCTCGTGCATGATTGCAGTGCTTTCACCGTGGAATATCAGATCGTGGGGCGTCCGTCTCTCTTTATGCGGAAGAACGGACGCCTGCCTCACGGGCTCAACCGAGCCGCCCAAGAGGCCTTCGCGTTGCACGATATGGCAGATTCTGCGGAAGACATCGATTCATTTCTACAAAAGATAGCAGAGCGCAGACCCGATCCCGTAGCCGATAGGCGTCGGGCCTTCATTCGGGACTATTTGCTTCCTCCCCGAGGGGCTACTGCCTCAGAGGTCATCATCGACACTTTGCTCACATCTCGTCCGTAAATTTTTTGGTTCTCCACGCCCGAAAACGTGGTGCGGGAACTTTTTCATTTTGGTTCGGGAATGAAAAAATTCTCGCGCGAGAACGAAAAAATTCTCACGCCACTTCCTTTCAGCTTTTGGTTTGCGATTCGGGCAATTTTCGGCTCGTGTTTTTTCCTGATCGGCCGAATGGCTCTGCGCCTTGATGCCGTTTTTCTTCTATTTGTATCGGCTATTTTTGCCATAGGTATGGCATTGAACTTTAATCATTATTTTCGCACCGGACTTTGATTACAGTGTAATTATGAAAAGAATAGTATTGATTCGCCACGGCGAGAGCTTGTGGAACAAGGAAAATCGCTTTACGGGATGGACAGATGTGGATTTGTCCGAAAAAGGTATTGAAGAAGCCAAGAAAGCCGGCGAGCTCATGAAGAAAGAAGGCTTTCAGTTTACCAAAGCCTATACCTCCTATCTCAAACGCGCCGTCAAGACCCTGAACGGTGTCCTCGACGTAATGGACTTGGATTGGATACCGGTGGAGAAGACCTGGCGTCTGAACGAAAAGCACTACGGTATGCTGCAAGGCCTCAACAAGGCCGAGACTGCCGAGAAGTACGGGGACGAGCAGGTACTCATCTGGCGTCGCAGCTACGACGTTCCCCCCACGCCTATGGAGAAAGAGGATCCGCGCTCTCCGTTCATGGATCCGCGCTACAAAGGCGTGTGCGAGAAAGACCTGCCACTGACAGAAGCTCTCTGCGACACGGTCAATCGTATCCTCCCCTATTGGAACGAAACCATATTCCCCACGCTCAAGGAGCATGACGAGGTATTGGTAGCGGCTCACGGCAACAGTCTGCGCGGTATCATCAAGGTACTGAAAAACATTTCGGACGAAGACATCATCAGCCTGAACCTCCCGACGGCCGTGCCTTACGTTTTTGAATTTGACGACAATCTCCGTCTGGTGAAGGACTATTTCCTCGGCGATCCCGAAGAGATCAAAAAGCTGATGGAGGCAGTAGCCAATCAGGGCAAGAAGAAATAAAACCCCCATCGCCGGCCCTTTCCTGTTCTGCTTTTCGACAGAGGGCAAGGAGAAAAAACAAGAAGAGAGCGTTGCACGACCGTTAGCGGTGCAACGCTCTCTTTTCATTTCATCTTTTTGCTCGGTTGCAGTGGATGTTATTTGTGCCGGAGGTTTTTCTCCTGCAAGACCTTGTCATACACACGTATCAGGGATTGGGCTACGGCTTCGGGTGAGAAACGCTCTATATAGGCACGCCCGTCGGCTATCATCTTCTCTCGGAGTGAGCTGTCGGAGAGGATGCTGTCCAGCATGGATGCCATCATTTCCGCATCGTCGGGGTCGGTGTACAGGGACGAGGGACCTCCGGCCTCTTCCAGACACGAGCCTGTGGCTGCAATGACCGGCACACCCGAAGCCAGTGCTTCGATAATCGGGATGCCGAAGCCCTCGAAGCGCGAAGGATAGACGAATACCTCTGCTCCGCGATAGATGCCCGGCAGGAAGGCAAACGGGACATCGTGCAGCATCATGAGCCGGTCTGCCACCCCTGATCGCTCTGCACACTGCTGCACCTCCGCACAGTATGGCGTGCGCTTCCCTACGGCAACGAGCCTGATTTGCCGGTCGCGAGAGTGTGCCAGAGCCTCCACGGCCAGTCGGAGGTTCTTCCTCGTCTCGATGCTTCCCACATAGAGCAGGTAACGCTCAGGCAAAGCATACCGCTCCCTCGCTCTCGACTCATCCTCCTCGGCAGCCTGTCCGAAGGCCGGCGAACAACCCTGATAGACGACATCGATCCGATCGGCAGGCACGTGGAAAAACTCCATCACATCGCGCTTGGTCTGCTCGCTTATCGCTATCACCCTGTCGGCACGACGGGCAGCATGGCCGTATTTGAGCCGATAGAGCAGCCTGTCCACAGGCTTATAATAGTGGGGATAGCGAATGAAGATCAGGTCGTGGATCGTTACCACCGTGGCGATACCTTTGCCGTATATGCCCAGTGGCAGTTCGTGGCTCAAACCGTGGAAGAGATCGATGCCCTCTTTTTGCAATCGAGGCACCACACCGAAATTGCGCCAAAGCGATCCTCCCGTACCACCTTCGGGCAGCAGCCATTCTATGCCCTCGCGTTGCTGCAAGGTGGAGTACAGAGCCGGATTGCCCTTCTTGGGAGAACAGAGGTAGTAGCGGTGTTCGGGGTGAAAGGTGGCCAAGGCTTCGACCACGAAGCGGCTGTAATTGCCCAATCCGGTGGCGTTGGATGTGATTCTCTTGGCATCAAAAGCTATACGATTCATCCGGTTTCCTTTTTTCTTATTGAATGTTTTTCGGCGAGGAATATCCTTCGGCTCTTTTCAGCGTATGGCGCAGGTCGCCCACTTCAAGAAAGGAGAAGTACAGATCGTTCTCGATACGGAAGAGACGAGTGCTGCCCGTGAGCTTTCGGACAAGGCGTACCGAGCGATAGCGGATATATGCCCGACGGAAAGCGGAGCGGCTCATTCGCTTTTGTTCGCGCACCAGTGCCTTGCGAGCATACTTGCGGACTTTGCTGCGGAAGAACCGATCCGATTCGCTTTGCACTCCTTCGACCACTTCATCCGTATTCAAGCCCTGTGCCTCGGCATAATATTCGGCAAGCTGCCCGCTCACCGGCGGACAGAAGCTCAGACGCGCAAAGTTGGCACAGGCTTTCCGTCCCGTAATCGGCTTGTCGTAGAACTTCATCCGGTTCAGGTCTATGAGGTAGAACGAATACTCGCCTTTCTCGTCTGTCCGATACAGTACGTTGCCCGGCGACAAGTCAATGTGATGGATGCCTGCTCGGTGCATTCGGGCGATGAATCCGGCCAGCGCACGGAGCAATGCCTCGCCTCCTTCCACGCCCTGCATGGAGAGACGAATATCCCGACAGTCGTGCATGCTCTCGCAGACGTAATAGCTCCTGCGCAGAAGCCCTTTTTCGCTCTCGATGGCATAGCCCGCCGGCCGCGGAGTGCCGATGCCGCATCGACCCAGCCGTATGGCGTTGCGATAAGAGCGGGCAGCCTTCGACGGACGGAAAAATGAGTAGACGATGCGCTGGATGGCAATAGGGATTCGGAAGCTCTTCACCACCTGCTCTCCCTGTGCGGTACGAATGGCGTAGAGCCGGTTGCGCGCTTCGTATATCACCCTCGGAGGATCGGTATCGGGTACGGCACCGCCGGATTCTTCTCGGCGGATGGCTTCGACGGCTTGCATCAGGAGGGGCAGGTCTGTCGGTATATCGGTATGATAACTGAGCATGCTGTAATTACTCTTTCAAGATGGTTCGGAGCGCATCGATCCAACGGGCTTCGCTATTGAGACAGGGAATGTAGGTAAAGTCCGTGCCTCCGGCTTTTTTGAAAATGCTCTGTCCGTGATCGGCTACTTCTTCGAGAGTCTCCAGACAGTCGCATACGAAGGAGGGGCAGGCTATGAGGATACGTTTGGTTCCCTCTTGCGGCCAAGCGGACAGTCGCTCCACCAAATAGGGGCGCAGCCATTCGGTATGGCCTACGCGAGACTGGAATACTTGTTCTACCTGCTCTTCGTTCAAGCCGAGTGCCTCGCGGATCAGTGCCGTTGTCCTGTATGTCTGATGGCGGTAGCAGACGCTTGCCGTAGGATCCTCCTCCGTGCAACACCCTTCGGGATGCCGGAGGTCTAAAGCCTGTCGGGTGGTCTTGTCCAAATGATCGTAGGGGATACCGTGATAGGAAAGCACGAGCTTGTCGAAAGGCTTCGTCAGATAGGGCCGGATGTTATCGGCAAGGGTACGAATATAGGCTTCGTGTGCGTAGAAAGGCTGCACGATGCGGAAGGAAAGATCCGGACAAAGGCGGCGGATTTCGGCCTTGCAGTGCTCCACGGCCGTCTCGTAGCTGCTCATGGCATAGTGTGGGAAGAGCGGCAGGACGACGAGACTTCGATCGCGCGGCAGCTCCTTCAGTACATCGGCTACAGCCGGTTTGCCGTAGCGCATGGCTACGTGGACTTCTCTGCCCGTATGTGCCAGTGCTCGGGCTATGGCTTTCGTATGCGACAAGAGGGGGAAAGATCGGGAGGCTTCGTCCCAAACAGTCCGATACTTGCGAGCCGAACTTTTCTTTCTGAAAGGAGTGATAATGCCTCGTACGAGCAGCTGTCTCAGGAGAAAAGGCAAAGTGATGATCCTCCTGTCGGTCAGAAAAGAATTGAGGTAGCGCGCCACGTCCTTCACCTCAGGGCTGTCCGGCGAGCCGATATTCAGCAGCAATACCACCTCTTCCGCACCTTTATTGTCATCGGTTCTTCTACTATCTGCCATAATTTCAGGACGAAGATAGGTAAGATTCCGTTCGCGTCCCTTATTTTTCCGATCCCATTCCCTAAATGAATGTGAGCATTAACGGAGTAAGGAAGTCATATTGGCCGAAGCTCGGATGTGCAATGAATAAAGGGATCGACTCTGCTGCAAAAGGATCCGACGAAAATGCCGTGCGGCAGTCTCTCTCTGAATAGGATATACGGGCACTTTCGGCGAAAGAGGGAATGTCCGATAGGAAATCTGCATCGCGGAGCCGAAAAAGGTCGCTCCAAGGTGGAGGAAGCTTTTTCGGTGTGGACTTGTCGCCCTCCAACTTGGAGGAAGCAATTGCGGCGCAACTTTGTCATGCTCCAAGTTGGAGGAAGGTTTTTCGGCGCGGACTTGTCGTCCTCCAATTCGGAGCAGCGAATTTCGTGTCCGATTTGCAGGTTTGCACGCCGAACAATCTGCATTGCAGAGCCGAAATGCAAATTCCCCGGCGGACAATGACACTTTCCCAACCAAAAAGGTCGCCGCAACTTGCGGGAATACATCTTTGACCCGAAAAAGCTTCCCTCAAGTTGCGGGGAGCTTTTTTGTCGCGAACTTGTCGTCCCGCAAGTTGCGGCGAGGGTTTTCGGCTCGGAGATGCTTTCCCGCAACTTGCGGGAACGAATTTCGTGTCCGACTTGCAGGTTTGCACGCCGAACAATCTGCATTGCAGAACCGAAATGCAGATTCCCGACGAACAATGACACTTTCCCGACCAAAAAAGTCTGTCGTGCTGCTCTTGGAGAGGTCGGAAGGGTCAGCTGTGGGTATGCCTGTGATTTTTGCACTCCCGATGACATGTGAAAATCATCGGCTCAAAAACCGATCTGCTTACGGTAGTAAAAGAGGAATCCCTTACCTTTGGCCGTATCAAATCGAAAGATTTTTATAAAAATGAGACAGCATTTACCTCTATTTCCTTTCATCCTGTTTCTGCTTCTTGCCTTCTCTTATGTCGGTTGCCGGACAGCCCGACAAACACCTAAGCAATCGGAACGGTACGTCGTGGTCCTGTCTTTGGACGGCTTCCGGCCGGACTATACCGATCGGGCACATACACCGGAGTTGGATCGGATGGCGCAGGAAGGATTGAGCGGGTCGCTCCGGCCATGCTTCCCCTCGCTTACGTTTCCCAATCATTACAGCATGGCTACGGGGCTTTACCCCGACCATCACGGCATCGTAGCCAATGAGTTTGTGGATTCGGTTCTGGGCGTTTTTCGCATATCCGACCGAAAAGCCGTGGAGACTCCCGGATTCTGGGGCGGTGAGCCGGTTTGGAATACGGCTGCACGCCAAGGCATCCGTGCCGGTGTCTACTTTTGGGTAGGATCCGAGACGGCTGTAAATGGGCTTCGGCCGTGGCGGTGGAAAAAATTCTCCTCCACCGTTCCGTTTCGTAACCGTGCCGACTCCGTCATCGCGTGGCTCAGTCTGCCCGAAAAGGAGCGACCGCGCTTGCTCATGTGGTACATCGAGGAGCCGGATATGATCGGCCATTCCCAAACGCCCGAAAGCCCGCTGACACTGGCCATGGTAGAGCGGTTGGACAGTGTGGTCGGCTATTTCCGCAAACGGTTGGAGTCTCTTCCCATAGCCGCTCAGACCGACTTCATCATAGTATCCGATCATGGTATGGCCACGTACGAAAATGAGAAATGCGTCAATCTGGCGCATCATCTGCCTGCGGACAGCTTCCTCTACATGGCCACCGGAGCCTTCACCCACTTGTACCCGAAGCCCTCCTATACCGAGCGAGCCTATGAGATCCTGCGGAACATTCCTCATATATCGGTTTACCGCAAAAGGGATGTGCCTGCGCGCCTGCACTGCGGTACCAATCCACGCTTGGGCGAACTGGTCGTAATCCCGGACATAGGCTCCACCGTCTTTTTCTCTACGAACGAAGGTATTCGTCCGGGAGCGGCACATGGCTATGACAACCAAGCACCGGAAATGCGGGCTTTGCTACGGGCTGTGGGACCCGGTTTTCGTCCGGGCAGCAGGGTGGAAAATCTGCCGAATATCACCATCTATCCGCTGATATGCAGACTGTTGGGCATAGAGCCTGCGCCCAATGACGCAGACGAAACGTTGCTGAACGACCTCATCCGAGACCAACGACTATGATCATAGCAAGGGAAAAACGGCGCAACAATATCGCCGAGTACGTCCTCTACATGTGGCAGATAGAGGATCTCATACGTGCCAACGAACTGGATATGCAGCGGCTTCGCACCACTGTCATCGCCCAATACCGGCAAGATAGGGAGACGACTGCCGAGATAGACCGCTGGTATGCCGAGCTGGTGGATATGATGCTGACCGAGGGCGTCCGCGAGCAGGGGCATATCAATATCGTCCGCATAGCCATCATGCAAATGGAAGAGATCCATACGCGGTTGATGGCAGACCCCAAAGAGATGATTTATCAAGGACTTTACTATCAGGTACTCCCTGCCATCGTACAGCTTAGAGCCAAGAGCGCAGGCAGCAATACGGGAGAGATAGAGACTTGCCTGACTGCCATATACGGTCTGCTGACCCTGCGCCTGCAAAAAAAGGAAGTGAGCGAAGAGACGCTCGCCAGTATCAAACAAATGAGTACGCTCCTCTCCGTCCTGTCCGAAAAGTTTGCCGCCCAAGAGCAGGGCACGGAAGAGGCTCTTCTCTGAACCATGGCCGAAGATTCCTACTTCACGATCGGTGCTCCCTCGGAAGCGCAGTACACGGAGAAGCGCAGCCGCTTTCTGGCTTTCGCCTATCCCGTGAGCTCGGAAGAGGAGGCACTTTCGCTTGTAGCCGATCTGCGCCGCCGCTACTTCGATGCGCGCCATGTATGCTGGGCGTACAAGCTGGGAGCCAAAGGCGAACGTACCCGATCCAATGACGACGGAGAACCGTCGGGGACTGCCGGCAAACCCATCCTCGGTCAGATCACATCGCTGGGGCTTACGCAGGTATTCGTTGCCGTGGTACGCTACTTCGGAGGTGTCAAGTTGGGCACGAGCGGTCTTATCGTTGCCTATCGCGAAGCAGCTCGCGAAGCTCTCGAAGCAGCCGACCGAAAAGAAGAGATCCTGTATGAAGAACTGACCATCGCCTTCGAGTATCCTTTGCTGGGCGAAGTGATGCGACTGGTGAAAGATGCCGGAGCCTCTATCCGCTCACAGGATTTTGCCGAGAATTGCAGGCTTACCGTCAGCCTCCGCGGCAACGATGCCGCCATCCTGCGCAATCGCCTCTCAGCCATCTACGGCGTCACCCTCCTCCAAGACGAAGATTGATCCACTCCCTTTTCCGAACCGAAGAGAGCATATAAAACCGACTACAGATGCACTTCATTCCGAAAGCACTTGTGTGGTAGCTGTTTTATGCGTAGCAGAACTTCTGCCTGTTGCCTCCGGTTACTACTTCACCATCCGACTCTTTTCTCAACCGTTGGGAAAAGTCTGTTTGTCGAGAAAGGGCAAATTGAGCTTTTCGAGCGTAAAACGGACAAATTGCGGTTCGTGTTTTCTGAAAAACTCGCGCCTAAAAAATTTCGTTTTGGTTCGAGAAATTTTTTCTTTTGGCGCGGGAAGCAAAAAATTCTCGCGCCACGTTTTTTCGCTCCGTGCGTGATCATTTTTTGGAACGTAAGAAGCTCAAAGAGGGGAGAGGCGAATCAAGAAGGAAATAGCACTGAATCGGAACAAAAAAGCAGGATATGAATGCCGCTCTAATACAAATAGTGTCGCCGTATGGCTTCTTTCTAATTCTGATCTTCGTGGCGGCATCGGTAGCATTGAGACTTTCGGACAATTATCAACGGTGGTCAAATCATTATCTTTGCAGCAATTAGATACGAAAAAACAATCTGAACAATAATGGATAAACAATTCAAACGAACTCTTATCACCACGGCCCTTCCGTATGCCAATGGGCCTGTACACATCGGACACCTGGCCGGCGTCTACGTCCCGGCCGATATATATGCACGCTATCTGCGCCTGCGTGGCAGAGACTGCCTGCTGATCGGCGGATCGGATGAGCATGGCGTACCCATCGCACTCAAAGCCAAAGCCGAGGGCTGTACTCCGCAGGAGGTCGTAGACCGTTACCACGAACAGATCAAGCAATCGTTCGAGGGGCTGGGTATCTCCTTCGATATATACTCACGTACGACAAGCGATATGCATCGCCGTACGGCAAGCGAGTTCTTCAAGACCTTGTATGAAAAGGGTGAGTTCGTGGAGCAGACGAGCGAGCAGTATTATGACGAAGAAGCCAAGCAATTCCTGGCCGACCGCTATATCACCGGTACTTGTCCGCACTGTAGCAACGATCGGGCTTACGGCGACCAGTGCGAAGCCTGCGGTACCTCGCTCAATGCCACTGACCTGATCAATCCCCGCAGTACGATATCCGGCAGTGCTCCCGTGCTGCGCGAGACGAAACACTGGTATTTGCCTCTGGACAAGCATGAGTCTTTCCTGAAAGAGTGGATCCTCGATGGACATAAGGAGTGGAAGAGCAACGTCTACGGCCAGTGCAAGAGTTGGCTGGATATGGGTCTGCAACCCCGTGCCGTGAGTCGCGATTTGGACTGGGGTATCCCCGTGCCGGTGGAGGGTGCCGAAGGAAAGGTGCTGTATGTGTGGTTCGATGCTCCGATAGGCTATATCTCCAATACCAAAGAGCTGTGTCCCGATAGTTGGGAGACTTGGTGGAAGTCGGAAGATACCCGTCTCGTTCATTTTATCGGTAAGGACAATATCGTATTCCACTGTATCGTTTTCCCGGCCATGCTCCGTGCCGAAGGTTCGTTTATCCTGCCTGACAATGTGCCTGCCAACGAGTTTCTCAATCTTGAAGGAGATAAGATTTCCACCAGTCGGAACTGGGCTGTCTGGCTGCATGAATACCTCGAAGAGTTCCCTGGCAAGCAGGATGTCCTGCGCTATGTGCTCACGGCCAACGCTCCCGAAACGAAAGACAACGACTTCACATGGCGCGACTTTCAGGCTCGCAACAACAACGAACTGGTAGCCATATTCGGCAATTTCGTGAACCGGGCATTGGTGCTTACTCATAAGTACTTCGGTGGTGCTGTGCCGGCCAAAGGCGAGCTGACGGATTACGACAGCCGCACGATAGAGGAGTTTGCAGCCGTGAAGCACGCCCTGGAGCATCAGTTGGATACGTTCCACTTCCGCGAAGCTCTGAAAGAAGCGATGAATCTGGCGCGTATAGGCAATAAATATCTGGCCGATACGGAACCTTGGAAGCTGGCAAAAACGGATCTGAACCGTGTGGCTACGATCCTCAATCTGTCCCTGCAGATAACGGCCAATCTGGCTATCGCCTTCGAACCGTTCCTGCCTTTCTCCTCGGCAAAGCTCCTGTCTATGCTCTCCACCGACTGTCCTTTCGGCTGGGATCGTTTGGGTAGTACGGATCTCTTGCCCGAAGGTCATGTCTTGGGCAGTCCCGAATTGCTGTTCGAAAAGCTGGAGGACAGTGTGATAGATGCACAGATTCAGAAATTGCAGGCTACCAAGCTGGCCAACGAAAAGGCTGCCCATCAGGCTGCTCCGATAGCCGAAGACATTGCATTCGAGGACTTCCTCAAGCTGGACATCCGTGTGGGCACGGTGCTGGAGTGTGAGAAGGTGCCTAAGGCGGACAAGCTCTTGCGTTTTCGTATCGATGATGGTCTGGGTGGCCGGACGATCGTTTCGGGTATTGCCAAACACTATGCTCCGGAAGAGCTGGTAGGCAAGCAGGTATGCTTCATCGCCAATTTGCCTCCGCGCAAGCTCAAAGGTATCGAGTCCGAGGGCATGATTCTTTCGGCAGAGGATGCGGACGGTTCGCTCAGGGTCATTATGCCGGCAGTTGAAGTTGCTGCAGGTAGTCAGGTGAAATAGACTTTTAGGAGTACTACAGATTGCACGGTATGAAGAAGAGACTTTTCGGTTTGCTGTCCGTCCTGCTTCCGCTGGCGACGTTTCTCCTCGGTGGATGTGCAAGCAGGCAGCAGCATTCCCTTCGCATTATCCACACTACGGATCTTCACGGGAATGTGTTCCCCACTGATTTCAAAGCTTTAAGACCGACTTCGGGTGGAATGTCGCGCTTGGCTTCCTTCCTGAAAGTTGCCCGGTCGGACAGATCGGAGTTGCTGCTCTTCGATGGTGGCGACGTATTGCAGGGCGATCCTACGGCCTACTATTATAACTACATGGACACGACGGGTACTCATCTTTTCTCCCGTGCGATGAACTACTTGCGCTATGATGCCGCCATACCGGGCAATCACGACATCGAGACCGGCCATGCCGTCTATGACAAATGGGTAGCCGGCTGCGACTTCCCTTTCTTGGCGGCAAACGCTATCGACACCGAGACCGGCAAGCCATATTGGGCTCCTTATACGGTTTTCGATCGGAACGGGCTGAGGGTGGCTCTGTTGGGCTTTATCACTCCGGCTATTCCTGAGTGGCTGCCGCAAAGCCTGTGGACGGGGATGCGATTCGACGATATAATCGAATCGGCCAAGTACTGGGTGCCGTTTGTGATTCAAGAGGAAAAACCGGACTTTGTCGTCTGCGTACTGCATTCCGGTAGGGAGAACGACAATGCGAACTACCTCGAAGACGCCGGTATGACCCTTGCGCGTGAAGTCGCAGGCATAGATCTACTGCTGCTCGGACATGATCATCAGGAGTACAGCCGGAGGGTGAAAGGAGGGGGAGCCGACTCCGTTCTCATTCTCAACCCGGCTAACCATTTGGACAAAGTGTCCGATGTGCGGCTCAGTCTCACTCGCAAAGGGGACAAGGTGCTGCACAAAAGAGTGGAAGGTGGCTTGACGGACATATCGCGGCTTACTCCCGATTCGGCCTTTATGGCGCATTTCTCCTTCGATGAAGCTGCCGTTCGCCGGTTTGTGAACGAGCCTATGTGTGTTTCCTCCACCGAAATAAGCTCTGCTGACGCTCTGTTCGGCCCGTCTCCTTTCATGGATCTGATTCATCATGTGATGCTGAGCGAGTCCGGCGCGGATATATCATTTGCAGCTCCTCTCTCCACCAATACGGATTTGCCGGCGGATTCGATCTATATGTACCACATGTTCGCCGTCTATCCGTACGAGAATTTTCTTTGCACGATGCAGATGACCGGCCGCGAAATACATGACTATTTGGAGTTTTCCTACTCTCGGTGGGTGACAGATCCTGCCCTGCAAAATGGCCATCTGATCCTGATGAAAAAGGATGTCACCGCTTCCGACCGCTTCAAAACGATGTATCCTTCCTTCAACTTCAGTGCGGCGGGAGGACTGCGCTATACCGTAGATGTGACCAAACCGATAGGGGAGAGAGTGCTCATCACAGAAGTGAGGGACAAGATGTCCGGCGATGGGGTATACAAGCCCTTTGCACTTGATAGCGTATACACGGTGGCTCTCAATTCATATCGAGCCAACGGTGGGGGCGGACTGATGACGGAAGGGGCAGGTATTGCGCCTGAAGAGTTGCGCACTCGTCTCAAGAACTCTACAGCCGTGGATATTCGGCAAGCTCTGATTCGCTATGTGCGCCGCATCGGTAGGGTAGAGGTGCCTCCTCTTTGCGATTGGCAATTTGTGCCGGCAGGATCAGTCAAGGAAGCGATCGCACGCGATCGGGAGTTTCTCTTCGGTAAGAGAAAGAAAACTACTCGATGACGCTGTGGATGGCTGTTGCCCTGCTTGTGCTGATCGCAGGCATGGCTTTTATGACGTTATGGAAGCCGAAAGATCCATGGCAGGCTGACAACCTGCCATCGGAAGGCTCTTCGGATCAGTTTCGTCGCAAGGGGATCATCGATGCCGATGCCTCACATTTGTTGGTGCCTGTGCCTGCTGCTGTGGATAGCCGTCCTTGTTTTCTCGTTATCGATACGGAGACGACCGGATTGCCCGCCGATGAAACGCAGTTCATGGCCGGAGCAGATGCACCGGCACCCGTATCGGTCGGTTGGCAGCTGTTGGACTTTCGTTTCAGATGTATAGAGGAGGTCGTTTGCCGGCTGTCCACCGACGAACCAGTGTCACCTGAGGCTGCAGCTCTGCACGGCATCGCGGATGCTTCGCTACACGGCGATGATCCGCATGAGGTGTACGCACGTTTGCTTGGGGCTGTGTCGAAAGCAAAAGTACTGTCTGCCCACAATCTGGCCTTTCACCGTTCTGTTTTGGTCTATGATATGAGACGGAGAGGATTAGATCCGTCTCCCTTGTTCTCCCTTGATGATTATTGTACGATGGAGGCGGGAGTCGATTTTACCCACTTGTACGGGAGCTGTGGAACGTGGAAGCTGCCACGCCTGACCGAGCTGTTCGGTGCCCTCTATTTCGGATTGCCGGGAGTTAGGACGACCTATCGCGAGAAGGTGCGGAACGATATACGTCTCGTAGGAGCATGTCTGCGTCGGATGAATCCGACCACGCCCTCGTTGGAGTAAGATCCCCGATTGGTGCGTGCGCAATTTGAGCAAAGCTAAAAAAAGAAGGAGGGAGAGTTTACTCCCTCCTTTCGTTTTCCGATGAATCCAGTATGGGGCGGATCAGATCCGGTACATCGATGTTCAGTGCTTTCACCTTTTCCAATTGCCTTCGACCTTCTTCGGTCAGATTGAAATAAATCTTTCGCTTGTCGTCATGTCCCAGCCTGCGCATGACCCACCCCCTGTCTTCTGCCGCCGCAAGCAGTTTGGAATTTTGGGCCGGCAATACGCCTATTTGTGCAGCTATTTCGGACGCTGATAGCGAATCATCGGCTATCACGCACAGGAGCATGGCCTGATTGAGATCGCATCCGGTGGAATCCAAAAGATTGGATTCCAATTCTCGGATGGCGACCATCAGCTTCTTCATCGTACAGATACACTCTACATTTTCCATCGGCTGGAAGGCCGTAGCCTCGATTGATTGTTACTGCACAAATTTAGATGAATAGATTGACGTTGGCTTCTTCCGCTCTATTCATGTAAGTGGCAACTCCGCCGATGCTTACCTCGTTGAGCAATTCCTCCCGACTGATCCCCATTACATCCATGGACATCTGACAGGCGATAAACTCTACGCCGTTTTCCAACGCCTGCTTGCGCATGCTCTCCAGTGAATCCACATGCTTTTCTTTCATGACCATGCGCATCATCTTCGCTCCTAAGCCGAACATGTTCATTTTGGACAGTCCCAGCCCTTTGCTGTTCTTCGGAAGCATCATGCCGAACATCTTGCCCCAAATGTCTTTCTTCGCTTTTACGGCGTGAGGCTTTTTGATGGCATTCAGACCCCAGAATGTAAAGAATATGGTCACCGGCTGTCCCGTCGCTGCTGCTCCATTGGCCAGTACGAATGTGGCCAAAGCCTTGTCCAGATCGTCACTGAAGAGAATGAATGTCTTGCCTTTGGATGGAGTCTCGCTCACACAAGTGCCCTCCTCCTTGCAAGCAGTCTTTTCGATGGTCACTTTGTATTTGCCCTTTATGGTCTCCTGTCGGATCAGATTGTGCCCGGTCGTGTCGCACCAAGCCTGAGCATCACGAGCAAATCCGGGGTCGGTAGCCAGGATGCAGAGCTGCTCTCCTACAGCTATTTGATCCATGGATTGTTTGAGCTTGAGGATCGGCCCCGGACAGGACATGCCGCAGGCATCCACCTCCAGTACCTGTGTATGAGAAGAAGGACTATCCTTCGCTGGAAGTTGTGCGGTCGCAGGTTTGGCAGCAGAACTGTAGTCTGCCGTTATAGTAGAATACAGACGGTAGCCGCCGATCAGGTTCCGTACATTTGAGAAGCCACACTGTCTCAGGATGTTCGAGGCGAAGTACCCTCTCATCCCCACGGTGCAATATACGTATATCGGCTTGTCGTGAGGGATTTCCCCTACGCGTGCCCTTATTTCCTCCACTGGCATACTGATTGCTCCGGGGATATGCTCTACCTCGTAGGCCTGTCTGGGGCGAGCATCTATGAGGGTTACTCGATTGGGATTGACCTCTTTCATTTCGCGCCAATGCAGAGGCTTCATACGACCTGTAATGATATTGTCGGCCACATATCCTGCCAAGGCTACCGGATCTTTGGCCGACGAGAATGGAGGAGCATAGGCTTGCTCCGTTTGCATCAGATCGGTGATTCCGCCTTTGCGCTTGATGATTTGAGCGATGGAGTCTATTCGCTTGTCCACGCCTTCTATGCCTACACACTGAGCACCGTAGAGCATACCGGTCTCGGAGTGGAAGGTGATTTTAAGCGTAAGCGGGTAGGCATCGGGATAATAGCCGGCATGGCTGTTGGGCTGTACCGTCACTGTCTCATAGGCAAGGCCTTCGCGCTTGAGAGCCTTTGCCGACAGCCCTGTAGCTGCAACCGTGAGGTCGAAAATCTTGGCGATAGCTGTTCCTATAGCTCCCTCATAGCTCCGGATGGTTTGGCCATGCATATTATCTGCTACGATACGCCCTTGTCGATTGGCCGGCCCTGCCAGGAAATTGGTCCACGGCTTTCCGGTAAGAGGGTGTGGGTATTCGATGGCGTCTCCGATGGCATAGATATCCGGATCGGATGTCTGGAGGTATTCATTCACTTGGATGCCACGTGCCGGTCCGATAGCCAACTGTGCATCGGCTGCCAGCTTCGTATTCGGACGTACTCCGATAGACAGAAGGATGAGTTCGGCCTCGATTTTTTCGCCCGAGTCAAGCGAAGCAGACAATACTTCTCTCTGTCTTTCGATGCTTTTCACCGCTTTTCCCAGATAGAGACCGATACCTTTTTCTTGCAGGTGGGCATGAACGATCGTTGCCATCGAGAAATCCACCGGTGCCATTACCTGTGGAGCCATCTCAACGACATTGACGGCAATGCCCAGCGCATGTAGGTTTTCGGCCATTTCCAAGCCGATAAATCCACCTCCTACTACGATGGCACGCTTGACCTTGTGGGTGTCCAAATAACTTTTAATGGCATCCGTATCCTCCACATTGCGCAGTGTGAAGACTCCCGGGCTGTCTACCCCCGGCAGTGGAGGGACAAAAGGCAAGGCTCCGGGGGAAAGCAGCAATTTGTCATAGTGCTCGCTATATTCTCTGCCATTGGCTTCGCGCACTCTTATCTGCTTGTTGGATCGGTCGATGGACAGTACTTCACTCTGTACCCGAATATCCAGATTCAGTAGTTGGCCGAATTTTTCGGGTGTCTGCACGAAAAGATTTTCTCTCTCTTTGATTACCCCACCTATATAATACGGCAGGCCGCAGTTGGCATACGATATATTCTGTCCTTTCTCGAACAGGATGATTTCTGCTTTTTCGTCTATTCTCCTTAGTCTGGCTGCTGCTGTAGCTCCTCCGGCTACCCCGCCTACGATTACGTATCTCATACTGATTACTCTTTTTTTGTTCGTTTTCTGTCGCAAACATACAAATAATTTCTATTGGAAAATATATTCTGATGAAAATATATAGGCGAAAACTCGAAAACGTATAATAGAGAAGAGAGTGCGAGCTGGATAGAGACGGCCAAGTGGCAATTCCAAGGTGGTATGATTTGTGCCTAAGTAAGGCTCGATCGCCGTATAGTTTCCCATGCGGGGAGGGGGTATAATGCTTTATTATTGCTCGGTGTATCAGATTCTACAAGCTGTGCTGTTTGAGAAATACGCGCCTAAAATGCTTCGACTGTGGCGCGTGTTTTCTGAAAATGCGGAGCGAGAATTTTTTCGTTCTCGTGCGTAAATTTTTTGCTTCTCGAACCAAAACAAAAAAAATCTCGCGCCACCTTTTCAGGCGTCGCAAACGAGAAAATTCCCGCACGTAAACCAACCTGTTAGCCCCTCTCCTTAAACTTTTAAAGGCCGATTGAAGCCCCTCTTTCTGGCTATTCCTTCTGTAATCTAAATGCTCTCTAATTCGACGTATACATTTAAGACGGATGTTGATTTTTGGATTTCTAAGCAGTAAAAAGCAGGAAACAAAAACACCTAATAGACGTTTAACAGAAGAGAAGAGCAATGGCCGAGAAATTGGAGATAAGATGTCTGGAAATAGGAATTTCAGCATACTCTTTCTGTAATGCCCTGTGTTGCGCTTGCATTTGGATAGTACCGGTGGCTAGTTTAAGATGACCTTTGATCTCATCGTGTTCTAAGAGATTTTTCGGGAACGAACCTATGGGTGCTAAGAACCGCGGTATCCGATCCAGCGATTATTTTCTCTCTATGATTTAATAATCAATGGGATGAAATCGGAGTCCCCCGGAAAAAACATTACTGCTGTGTGGCTCAAAACACTATCTGTTTCATTGGTCAATACTGTTATGTCACTATGCTATTGTGCTTTTCTTGTTTGTTTTCTCTACGTATAAACACGTAGTGACGAACAAATTATTGTTATAATTAATTTTTAGTATGGAAAATTTGTTTTACTTTGCTATAGGTAAAAGGAGGTGCAGAATTATGCGACTTCTCTTTTTTTGTGTTCTTTACCTTTTTATTCTCTGAATGCAGGCTCTTGTCGAGAATTTGTGGATAAAGCACACTATAGATAAAGTTTGATGGAATATTGTTTTAGACATTATGAGGCCGATACTAGTGCGGTTTCTTATGTCGCTCCCGAGGGGGCGATATATTTTAGTTCTGTAAATTCTGTAAAGGAGGTCGATCTTCTTTGATAGGATACCCTTGCAGTGTGGCTCAGCCTACCGCTTCAGAGCGGATAGATTGTAGATCTTAGATGTGTGAAATATGTAAAGTCGATATCGGATTAATGTTCAGAACTTTTTCTGTCTGGATTCTATTGTTGTTTAGTGTTCTTAATAATAATCATTCTTTAAACAATTAGCTTATGAAGTTAAACAAGATGTTTTTGGTTGGGGCAATGCTCNTCTGGATTCTATTGTTGTTTAGTGTTCTTAATAATAATCATTCTTTAAACAATTAGCTTATGAAGTTAAACAAGATGTTTTTGGTTGGGGCAATGCTCTCGTTGGGCTTTGCTTCATGTAGCAAGGAGGGTAATGGTCCATCACCTGATAACTCTTCTGTTGCAGATACTCACATGTCTGTTTCTATGTCATTGCCTCAGCACAATCGCGCCGGCGACAATGACTACAATCATGTAGGTGAGTACGGAGGTATAGACAAGATCAATGATTTGACAGTCTATGTTGTGGGTGATGGCAAGATTGATGTGAGAAAGCTTTCTGCAGCAGATCTGCAAGTAAATCAGGGAGCCAATACGACGATTGTGACAGCACCTTTCCAGGTAAAAAGTGGTGAAAAGACTGTCTATGCTGTTGTTAATATCACTCCTAAGGTGGAAGAGGCTCTTAATGCCGCGACCAATGCTGCTGACCTCAAGGTGGCATATGAGGCGGCCTATGCAGCATTTTCTGATACCGGCAGTGAGATTGCTACGCTGGTTCTCGGTCCGAATCAGGAAAAAAAGGATCAGATGATTATGTCTGGTAAGCCTGTGGTGCAGACTATTTTGCCTAATGTGAGTGCAGCCAATGCTCCTGCGCAGAACAAGGTTTCTATAGTCGTTAAGCGTGCTGCGATACGTGCGTCAATGACCATTACTCAGCAGCCCGTAAATGGTGCTTATGAAATCAAGGCCCTTCGTCCGGGTAATGTGGAGGTTGTCATCGCTACGGTTTCCGATCTGAAGTGGTCGGTAGCCCAGTACGAAAAGAAGTACTATCTGCAGCAGAAAGATGACGCACTCTCTCCCGCAGCTTCTTTTGTGCCTGCAAGTACCGATGAGTATAATGGGGCTAATGGCGCCATGAAGCACTATGACTATTCTCAGTTGGCCAATAGAATTGATGTTCACCAGCTGAACGCTCCTTATAGTGTGGCTGATGTTCCTAATGTGCCTTATAAGTATGTCTCAGAGACCACTCATGCCGACAATGATTACAGAAAAGGTAATACGACTTATATCCTCGTAAAGGGTAAGCTGAAGCCTGTCGCTGCCATGTGGGCTGAAGGAGAGCAAGCTGCATATCAAGAGGGTAATGACCTCTTCTTGGGTCTTGTAACCGGTAAGTTCTATGCAAGTGAAGCCACTGCAAATGCTGCTAACCCCGCTTCTGGGGGTGTGGGTAATCCTCGAGTAGTGACTTACAAAGGAGCAGCAGTTTATTACTATGCCTGGTTGAACCCGAACACGTTGGATCCTACGACCTGGACTATGTCTCCTGCTCGTCGTAACAATATCTACAACGTGAATATCTCTAAGTTCCGCAACATCGGTCTTTCCGGTAATCCATTTGTTCCTACGGATCCTGATCCGAACAACCCGGATACTCCTGATAATCCTGATACTCCGGACCCCGAAGACCCTGACACTCCGAATCCAGAAGAGCCCCTGCCGGTTCAGAAGACATACATGGTTGTGGACGTGACAGTGACACCTTGGACGTTGCATAACTATGATATCGAGTTCTAAGAGGTAGAAGCGATTTGTTTTATCAGGAAGGGGAGGGATTTCTCCTGAAGATTGTCTCTTTCGGGAGTATCTCTCTCCCTCTTCTTTTATTTGTTCTAATAACTATTACAATAGTAAGCATATGGATATTCGCAAACTGTTTTTTGCTTTGCCGGTCGTTCTCGCCGTGTTGGGAAGTTTGGCTTCATGTGATAAGATGATTTATGACAATTATGATGATTGTCCCAGAGGAGTTTATGTCAACTTCTATTCCCAAACGGAATGTGCTGAAAGTCCTTCTTATCCGGAGGAGATAGGTCGCTTGAATGTCTATGCTTTCGATCGGAATGATATTCTTCGCAGTGCTAATCTGTTCGAAAATGTCCGTCTGTCCGAAACGAACGAATGGCTTGTACCCTTAAAAGAAAACGGCTTATACACGATTTTGGCCTGGGGGAATATCAGTGATCATTATAATTTAGGCGATATTAAGGTTGGAGAAACAACCAAGCAGGAGATCTTGATGCGCTTGAAACAGGAAGGGAAATGGGCTACCAATATAGATGGGACGACCCTGTGGTATGCGACGAGTCCTGTTGTTGAACTGAAAGACATGGAAGAAGCCGGTGATCAGTACGTGCGTACGAGAGCCAATTTCCGTGAGTATACTAATCGTGTGACGGTGACGATTGACAGTCTTCCTGAACCGGAAGACTATGTAATTCATTTGGCTTCGAGCAATGGTTCCTATCGCTTCGATGGGCGAGTTGCCAAATCAGACTCCACCTACTATCCTGGTGAAACCAAAGTCGTAGGTGATAGTACATGCCGCGCTTTCTTCACAACCTTGAAGTTGGAGAGTGGGCATGAAAACACCCTTTCTGTAATTCATAAGCCGACGGGACGAGAAATGTTCCGCACCGACCTTGTGGGTGTTATCCTTTCGAGCCAGTATGCCCAGAATATTAACTTACGCTGTTTGAACGACTTTGATGTAAGATTAGTGGCACACCATTGTAATTGTCCTGATGCTACTTATGTCATTGTTGAGGTATGGGTTAATGATTGGCTGGTGCATAGCTATGACATAGAACTTTAAAGAGACAACCAAGGGCTGAGAGCTTTTCCTCTGGATCCACATCTCTTCCCCAAGACAACGATTATAAAGGAGGTCTGATCTTTGGTGTCCGAATCTGCTAATTTCAGATTCCGCTACTCAGTTCGAATAAAAAGACAAGAAGGTTCTGAAACAGAGGGGAGAATCTTTCTCTCTTACAACTATAATATCTGGAATATGATGCTAATTAAAATGAGATATATTGCGTTTGCCGCCTTTGTATCCGTTCTTTTCGGATGCAATAAGGGGGTTGAGCCGCAGCCAGATACACAGCCGGATGTCTATTTGGCTGTTACTGCTAGAGCCGCGCATACGAATGGCGAAGAATCCATTAATATGGATATGGAGGATTTTGAAGACCGTGTGCACAGTCTCTCCATGTTAGTGTTTGATTCGGGAACCGGAAATAAGATAGCCGAGCATTTTACCACGACGATCGAAAGTGGAGTGGCTTCTTACGCCTTTACGACAAAATTGACACCCGGACAACGTGATTTCTTCTTTATAGCCAATATGCCGGGCTCTCAAGCAGCAATGAGTGCTATTGCCAACAAGACCGATATGCTCAACTTTATGAATCAAGTTCGCGAATTGGCTGCTACTCATTATTTGGAAGCAACCGATAATAGCGGTTTTCCGATGGCGCGCGAGTACAGGAATCAGACTGTTGCTATAGGAGGTACCCCCTCTAATCCAATGCCATTCAAACCAAATGGAGAAGAAAATGTTAAATTGATCCGTGTTGTTGGTAAGTTGGAGATTAATCTAACAGTAGGTATAGACAACCTTGAGAAGGTAGAGCTTTTCAATGCCAACAGGCATTTCTCTCTGTCGTCTATCCAAACCCCACCTACTCAATACTTTGGTCCGATAGAAATGAGGCGGGTACAAAATGCGAATACATTTTTAGCCTATATGCCTGAGGCAATTGTTCAACCAACGAATTGGTGGGGAAATACCGGAGATATTGAAAACAAGCCTATCAATTTTTTCCGTATTACGACTAAGGGTGGAATAATGTATGATGTGCCTATTATAACACATGACAATGCTATCCCGGGCGGTCAGTATCTGCCTTTTGCCAAGGCTGAGCTGTCACAGAAGCCGGACTACACGATCTATCGGAACCATCACTATAAGTATCAGGTGAAGAATTTGCCGGATAAGATCGAGGTGAAATATTCTATTTCGGACTGGAATGTAGTGACCAACGACACATACATGGGATACGGATATAATGTGGAGGTGGATGATGAAGGCAATATTACTATTACCAATACGATTCCGAATTGTGATCCCCATATTGTTAGACTGAAGGCTCAGAATGGAGCATATTTCGGAACAGATGCTACCCATACTATGGTTGAGTTTTCCCAATTAGCAGACGGAGCCACTCAGACCTTCAAAGTAAATAAGGATGCCGTACCTGTTGGCTCTGCCTATTTGGAGGTTTATTACAACCAAGTTCCGGGGACAGCAGGAGCCGGTCCCGATAAAGTTTTCATCAAGAAATAGATAGACTTATGAAAAAATATTTGCTTTATGCCTTGTTCCTAACGAGCTTCATGTTCGTTTCCTGTTCAAAGAACAACTCGGATGAGCCAGCAGAAGACAAGCGCATTGAAATATCTTTACGAGTGGATGATTTCACTAAATCCGGTGAGGCCTTTCGCACAATCGAGAGAAATCAGGGAAGCGATGCCGAGCGCATCATCAAGAATCTCTATCTTTTTCTTTTCGACAATAATGGAACCAATCCAGTCAGGTACTATATCGATGGAAGCACGTTTGCCGGAGGTACATGGAATCCGGTGGAAATGAAAGTGAAGTTGGATATGACACAGAATCAAGCCGGTTTGCGCCGGGTGTATGTTGTGGCCAACGTGGATAATACGATTAAAACAGCACTTGATGTCATAACCACAGAAAATGGGTTGCAGAATGTAAAGAAGACAATTTCACAGCCATGGTCTTTGAATATGGCCTCTCCTTTCTTGATGTC
>NZ_JRAT01000023.1:0-43867 GCF_000765945.1 Porphyromonas gulae | reverse complement strand
ATTATTTCACTTATGACATTGAACTTCTCTGCAAAACTATACTTCATAAATAAATTACACCCAAAAAGTTTTATGTCTAACTTTTTGGGTGCACTTCACTTTTATGGAGAGCCTAAGGGCTCTTTTTTCTATTTAGCGGCGGAGCAGAGACTTGAAACCTCCGTCGTTTGCATATTTGGCAAACTCCAGATCCGTAGCAACTTTCTTCATCATGTTGCTGTCGAGGCTGATAGACTCGCGAAGAGAGTTTACCACACCATCCAAATTGTTTGTACGTGCAGCCACAACAGCCATGAGGTAGTAAGTAGTGGCATCGGGATTCTTTATCCCGTTCAAGATTTCTTGTGCACGGTTGTAGTCGCGATTGAGGATATTGGCCACGGCAGCATTGTTGCTCTCGGTCTTACCGAAGGCCGCTACAGCCTGAGCATAATTGCCTTCTTGCAAATAGAGCAAGCCAAGAGCTTCGCCCAATTCGGGCACATTGGCAGCCGAGCCGAAATACTGCTTAGCCTGCTCCACATTACCCTCGTTGAGAGCCAATAGTCCAAGATTCATATCCGTTTCTGCATTGGGTTTCACGCTTGCAGCCTTTTGGAACCAAGTACGAGCGCCCTCCAAATCGCCGCTGCGATAACGCATCATACCGATATTGTTATAAGCACGATAGTCATTCGGATAGATCTGAGTAGCCACCTTGTAAATATCTTCCTTCTGAGCAGGAGATTCGAGCAGAGTAGCACTGTAGAGCAGTTCCTCCACAGTCAGTCGGCCGGGGTTCTGAGCTGCAAGACGTTTGATCTCGTCATCGCTCTTACCTATGATCTCGACATTGGCGATAAGGCGCGAACGACGTAGTTGGGGCAGGATATCATCCGCCAGCTGTCTGAATACGGTAGAGATATTCTTGATCTCCTGCTCACGCTGCTCGGGATCCGGATACATGGCAAGAACACGCAGAACAAGTTCCTTGTCCTGAATATCGCTTTTCTCCACAAGCTGCTTGAAGCCTTCCCAGTCCTGTGCCGTATAGTGTGCATTGATCTCTACATCCTTGATGTTGCTCTTTTGGAATTGTTTCTTCAGAGCAGTGGTCGTATTTTTCTCGCGCTGCTCGGACAGCTTTTCGTTCAGCTCCACACCGCCATCAGGAGAAGCGTAGGCTTGTACCTCCACCGTTACATCCTGATTGGGAGCATCCTTGGCATTGGCCACCAAGTCTTTCCAGTCTTTCACCTCACCCTTGTTGATTTCTTGTGCACGAATCTGTGCCTGTTGGATGAGGAACATGATATTTGCATCATAGGCTTGCTTGATGATGCGCTGGAATGCATCCGGAGCGATTGCCGCCGATGCATTAAGAGCAGAAGCCAAGGCTTCCGTACTGATTACACCATCAGCGATTTTGAGATCCGGAAGATTTATTTTCTTCCCTTTTACTTTGGCTTCGAAGGTTAAGAAGAGTTCACTCTTGTCCATGGCCGGCTTATAAGGGAAAGAGAATACGAGCTGCTGATTGCCACCATTGTCATAGCTGACTACGCGCTCATTGCCAAGTACTTTTTCTCCCTGAAAAAGGAATGAAGGTCCCCATGATTCACCTGTAGCATAGCGCAGCACAGGCTTCACTGTAAGTTCGGCTTTCTTATTGAACCACTTGGCAGGAAAAGCGATACTCACGGTCACAGGCACTTTGCTTCCCACGACTTCGAGTGGTTGTGGCTCAGCCTTTACCAAATCGGCAGTCACAGGACGTAATTTGCCGGAGCAGGAAGAGATGACTACCGCTGCCGAGCAAACGAGTAGTACAGAAAAGATTTTCTTAAGCATAGTTTTTCATTGTCAATTGTTGAAACCGGAACAAAGCTACCATTTTTTCTCTGTCTTATTCCATATCCATAAATTCGGAGTCGCCCGTTCCACTGTATATATTCTTACAGTGAAAAGATTCCGGCAGAAAGACACCAACGATAGGAAGGCATTTACATACATAAGTCAGAAAAAACCTCAGCCATTATCTTCCGTATCTCTTTGAGTCTTCACTTTAAGGAAGAGCTTCGGTTTTGCAGTTCTCATACGATAGAAAACCAAGATCAAAGCCAGACCATAGAAAATCTGACGCATATTAGCCGCCACAGATGAGGGCATCCCGACAAAACGTAAGGCTTCGGGAAGTAAGACCAAGAAAGCCGCCGCATAAAAGATGTGCCACAAATTTCTCATTCCTCCGATGATCACAATACTTAGAATAAAAATAGACTCATCCACCGTGAAGCTACTAGGATCAATATAGCTGATGTAGTGCGCATAGAGTACCCCTGCGATAGAGGCCAACATCCCGCTGATCACAAAAGAAACGGTCTTGGCTCCTGCTACATCTTTACCTAAGCTCTTCGTGTAGACTTCATCTTCGCTGAGCGCAATGAGTACTCGGCCAAAGGGCGAATGCATCAACCGATGTAGCACACCCCACACCAGAGCCACCAAGGTCACCCCAAGGAGGCAATAGGCAATCTTGCTCTCCAGCTCCACGCCTGGCACTATGGCAAAAGCCGGGATACCGGGGATCCCCAAGGGACCATGAGTTACGCTCTGCCAGTTATTCATGATTGAGTAGATCACAACCTGAATACCCAGAGTGATGATGATGTAGTAGTCATCGACGGTCTTGGCCGCCACACGAGCTACAATCCAGGCTAACCCTCCCGAGAGCAACATCGCCACTGGAATGTTCAACATCGCAGGTGTCCCCCAGTGTATCGACATCAGAGCAGTCGTATAGGCTCCCAAACCATAGAAGCCCGCATGAGCCAGCGATACCTGACCACTACACCCTGCCACTAGGCTAAGCGACTGCGCCAAGATCGTGTAGATACAGATCAGCACAAACAGATGCAGCAAATACTCCATTAGATCTCTGCTTTTTTGAGTTGCTTACCGCTAAAGCCGTATGGACGAAAGTAGAGGAATACAATCAAGATGATATAAGCCGTGGCATTCATCCATTTGCTATCGATATAGTAGGCCGATAGATGCTGTGCTGTAGCCAGCAGGAGGGCACCAAGGAGGAGGTAGCGCATCCGCCCCATTCCCCCAATGATCATGGCTACCACGCCATAGAGAAGCCAGTTGAAGCCCATCGTCGGGGTCATATCTATGTCGGCTGCAATCAAAACCCCTGCACAGGCGGCTAGCCCAGTGCCAATTCCCACGCTCCAAGCTATGGCCTTGGTCTCAGAAATCCCCAAAACGCGACTGAGCTCAGGATTGGAGGCTACGGCCTTAATCTGACGCCCAATGTGCGTACGCTGCATGAAGAGGTAGCTAAGAAGCAACAAGATCACGGAACTCACGATCGTGATGATCTGCACATCGGTTATGTAGGCCCCCATAAATTCGTGCCCGACCTTGATCTCCCACGTTCTAAAGCTCAGCGTACGATCTCCCCAAATCATGGAGATCACATTCTGCAGCACCACATACAACCCCAGCGAAGCGATCATCATCTGCCAACTCTCAAGCCCTTGTCGCTTCAGCGGACGATATACCCACTGGTTAATCCCCAGCATCAGCAAAATGACAACCGCAATAGCCAGCGGCACAGCCAACCAAAGCGATACTCCCCAAAGCACACTCGCCGTATAAACCATATACGCCGCCAAAGTCAAAGATATAGCGTGGGCAATGTGAAAGAAGCGACAAGTAAAATAGACACAAATAAAGCTAAAGCACAAGAGTGCATAAAGCGAGCAACTGAATAATGTATTAAGCAAAAGTTGAGACATAATTATCTTCTACATGGCGTGAGTAATATAGCAGCAAAAGCTTCCGTTTTATTGCCATCCTCATATTCAAATAATTTCACTTCTGTAGAAAAACCCAAATCTTTAAAATAGTTTGTTATCTCCGTTTCTGTTTTCCCGTGATTAGCCTTATCGTATTTGAACTTGAGAGATTCCAATACAACTAGGTCTTCGATTTCCCTAAATCTTTCTCTTTGATTGAGATAGCTCACGTTTTTTTCCTGTCTTATTTTATTCCTCCTCCCAATTTTCTTGTTTTTATCCTCAATTGCATGATTAAGCTTCCTCCTTTTTTCTTCGTCCTTCTCTTCTGTATCCAGTATCTCAGGTATTAAATTGTCTTCAGTGAAATTTTTAAGTTCGCCAAAGTCTATATGACGGGTATCAAAGTACTTCTTTAAATTAAATTTTACTCGAAAAACAGAGTGTTCATTATCATAGTCTGAACTGAATAATTTATCTGAAATATTCTCCTCAAGAGGAATCTCGAATATTTTTAATGGGTATAGCAGTAGTTCTTTAGCCACGAGATAATCTTCGAGCGCATTTTTCAAATCTTCGTTCTCTTTTTCTGTTTTTACAAGTAAGTCTATAGTGATAAATATTTTCTGAGCTTTCCGAAGAACTCTCCAGTTAAAGCCAGTTTCGGTTAGCAGAGTACTATTGCTTAGAATAAATACATCTTTTCTTTGAATAGCTTGACGAAATCGTTCTTCATTCTCTTCCAAACAACAATCTAGCAGTATTTTTTTTGACTTTTGCTCTTCTTCAAGGCGAGGCATACGTCCATAAAGTTTAGACTGTGCTTTATCAAGCAGCTGATTACTTATATCTAAAAGTGTATATGATTCTATTCTATGGGCTAGTATATCACATATCTGTATGGTTTTATCTCCTGTCCCTGCACCAATTTCTATAATCTCGAGTTCTTGAATTCCTCCTTGGCTACCGAAGAAATGTCTAACACCATCTTCTACAGCCTGCGTAGCAAATGACTTATATTTTGTGGAATCTTTACTTACATATTCTTCCCACTTTAATCCACCACTATATAAGTAAGATAGTTTATGTGGCAACCTGTTTTTATTATTAAATATATCCCCTAAGAGTTGTAGTTTTTTAATCCGCACTTGTTCCTTTATGTACGTGTACCCCTTCAAATCCCCTAAATCATCTCTAGTTTTATCTTGTATTAAACTGATATAGGAACTAAAGAAGTCTTTTACGGCATCAAACTCCTGGTTATTCCTCCCATTAACGTTGTTCCCCTCTTTGGAAATAAGAGTAAGCATAAAATCCCTCTTGTGATACTTAAGCAATAATTCATTATCGTAAAGTGCATATTCGTATTCAAAAGGATTAAAAGTGGAATCTCTATGTGCTAGTATTCTAAAATACGAATGCTTAATATCCTCAGGTGCATTAATATCATAATACGCATCAATACTCCTTTCTGATATAAATAAGTGTTTCCAGTCATAATCATTTAAACAAACTACCCTAAATTTATTATCAGCACCAATTGTAGTATTATTTTTCAGAGTTATTGAATGATTTTTTTCCCTACAATAAGTCGAAATTGATCTATATTGAGCTTATTGTTAAAAAAATGATCTCTGTTTACTGCATTTGCATCCCGGCTACCTAGTGATGAAGTATTCACAAGACTTTTCAACCACTCACTAGGCCTCATTGATCCAGTTAGGTAAATTGACTTTTGACATAATTCAAACAATTCGCCAGAGAAACTTGAATACTCCAATGGAGGCATCTTTATCGTAAACGAAGAAAAGCTTTTTTCTAAAAGACTTGAAATAAACTTGGAATATATCCAACGTGCGCCAGGAACTTGGATATCTTGAATCTTTTGAAGTTTACTCTCAAACCCCTTCTCTTGTGTTATGAGAGAAGTTAGAGTTGGTAGATCGTCATGAATTCGTTTCGCCAAATCATTTACTTTAGCATCGTATTTTTCCTGAACTACCTTCTGTTCCCTAGCCTGTTTTTCAACATAGGTCAATAGATCTTTATGAATTTGCTCCGCCAATAAATCTACTTTGGTGGCAAATTCTTTATGCAATTCTTCTTGTTCCTTAACGACTACTCTTGTCCTGCTTAGAATATACACAGGGATAGCAATCCATAATGTTTGAAAGGAAGCATCTTTAAGCACATTAAAGCAGGCTTTAAACCAAGCTTGCCATCCATTTAGGGTACCCCAGTCAGTTGAGGAAGTGAATATATTGAAAAGTACGAAAAGTAGGCCTATTACAACATATTCCTGATAATTATGCTTTATATACTTGAGAAATAAGTGGACTTCCTTATTATCTCCACTATTACAGCATTTCTCGAAATACTCCTTTTTCATAGAAATCAGATCTTATATGTTTTTCAGCCAAATTACTCTCATTTCTTTTGCGGCATCTCCGTTGGGATCAAACTGTAGAGTTCCTGTTACTCCCTTATATGGCTTCATCGTTTGAAAGTAGCCTCGTAGAGTTGTACCATTGATCGCTTCTCCCCTTTGTTTCAAATCTCTTACGGCAGTTTCTATTAGCTTGAAAGAATCATAACCTGCGGCAGAGAAAGCATTAGGTATAGTACCAAACTTCACATTAAACAAAGAGCTAAATGAGCTAGCATTCGAAGAGGTGTACATAGGGTAGGTAAAAAAGGTTCGATCTACGAGTTTGGAGGCACTATTTACTACTGACTTTTCATTGTAACTGCTGACACCAGAAATAAAGAAATCACATTCCAACTCATTTATTTGTTTCAGTATTGGCAATAGTTCTTTGATATACGAAGGCAAGAAAAGGACATCGGGCTTAGCCTCTTTGATTTTTTGCAATTGCGTTCTAAAGTCTTGATTACTGGCATCATACCCTTGACTATAGACAATCTTAGCATTTCTTCGTTCAGCTTCTTGAGTGAATACTCGTGTTATTCCCACTCCATAATCGCCATTAGGATAGAAGACAGCAATCTTGCTAAGTCGTAGACTGTCACAAATATAAGCTGCCGAAATCTTGCCATCAATGCTATCTGTTGGCCAAATTCGATAGAAGTAGTCATCTGCTGCCAACTTAGGGTCTGTGGCTTTGGGTGAAAGTAGGAGCGTCTTATTCTTATTTGCTATGGGGAGCATGGCATTGGCTACAGAGCTCATTACTGCACCAATCACAATGCTGACATCCTGAGCAATTAGCTTATTCAAGGCATTGACTCCATCTTTGGGTGATGCAGCGTCGTCTTCGAACAATAATTCGAGTTTGTCTTTAATGGGAGACTCTGCAAAAGCTAAGTCAATACCCTTTTTGATATCTTCTCCATAAATAGCTCCTCCTCCTGTCAAAGGAAGAATTACCCCGATTTTTATTTTCTCTTTGTCTGAAGGAGTTTTCTCTTGGCTATTTCTCCAAACGAAGTAGCCTACTGCTACAACGAGGGTTACAAGGATGAGCCCTAGCAGTGTTTTTCTATTCTTGTTCATATTCATACGATGAATTGTTTGATGTTATCTAATGTGCTTAAATCTCCAGTATATAGCGTGCCGAGCCTAAGCCCGAGGACTCGATCAACGTGATCGATGAGCTCTCGAATGCGGTGCTCGATGAGCACGATACTCGTTCCCTGTACTTTGAGTTTTTGGATATAGTCGAGTACCTGCTCTGTGTTGTCTTCGCTAAGCCCGGCAAGAGGCTCATCGTAGAGCAGAAGACGAGGCTTATTGGCCATAACCATCCCTAAGCTTAGCATTTTACGCTCGCCACCGCTCAGCCGTCCTGCTGTTTGTTTCGATCGGTTCTTGAGGAGTGGCATTTGCTCGAGAACTTCCTCCATACGCCGGTCGATCTCGGATTTGCCCCCGAGGTGCAGAAGGGAGCAGTATAGATTATCTCTAACGCTCATATCCCCATACAATTCTCCCTTTTGAGGAATATACATCAGTCCTCTGCCGATCAACCGAGAGACCGGTGTATGTAGCTGTGGTGACTGAAGCGAGGCCCCCTCAAAGGATATTTCGCCCGACCAAGCTTCTAGCAAACCATAGATAACCTTGAAGAGTGTACTCTTCCCCGAGCCATTGGAGCCCGCCAATAGCACGACCTCACCCTCCCCGATCTGTAGCGATATGTCGTGGAGGACTTGCTTCTGCCCGTAGCCCGAGTTAATATGACGAATATCTAGAAGTGTACTCATACGTAGGCATTTTGGACGATTTCATTCTCTCTAAAAGCCTTATAGCTCTCATACTCCGAGATCTTTCCCTCATTGAGGAATAGGATCTTATCAGCCACGAGCTCAATGAAGTCTTGGTTGTGCTCAATGATGAGCAGTGCCTTGCCTGAGGCGCGCAGCCCAAGAATAACTTGAGCCAGCAAGTCTCTGTACCTAGGATTGACTCCAGCTACTGGCTCGTCTAGGAGCAAGATTGGCGCATCGCCCGCCAAACAGCAAGCCAGATTGAGGAGCTTCTGCTGCCCGTAGGAGATTTGCCCAGCAAGACTGCCAGCCACATCCTCGATGAAGCAGGTCTGTAGTATCTCGTCGGCTCTGCGCTCGAGATGTTGTTCTTCATCTCGGTTAGGGTAGCATACACACCACCAAGCCTCGCCACGCTGCTGCGAGAATGCAAGTAGGACATTCTCTCGGACACTTAGCTTGCTGATGAGCCGCATGTCTTGAAAGGTACGAGATAGTCCGATGCGAGCAATCTCGTACGGGCTGAGAGACTTTATCAATTTATCATTCAAATATACATCTCCTGCATCTGGCTTGAGAAATCCAGAGATGATATTAAACAAAGTCGTTTTACCCGATCCATTTGCCCCCATCAGCACGGAGATTTGTCCAAATTCAAGAGATAGAGAAGCTCCATCCAAGACGTGGTGATCTCCAAAAGCTTTGGAAATATGCTTAACTTGAAGAATCATATCGAATTAACGCTGCGAAGTTAGTTATTCATATTTGTTTTTGTATCAGTTTTTCAGTTTAAAATGAATTTTATTTTGAATTTCTTTTTCATTAGCTTACTCATATCTCATCTCGTACAATCTTTTGACCTGTGACTTGGGTGAAGATCCACTCAATATGGAAGCCAAGTTCGTGCCCAAGCGTCCATGTAAATTGGTCGTAGCCGACATTACCAGTATCGTCTATCGGGGAAGCTTCTCCTATCTTTCTTTCAGCACAGGTCACGCGCCAAAATTTCCCCGTTTGACACTCCCCAAAACGTGGCGCGAAAATTTCTTGATTGTGGCGCGGGAAGCAAAAAATTTACGCGCCGCAACGAAAAAATTGCGGTTCCACTTTTTCAGGAAACACAGACCACAATTACAGATTTTTTGGGACGTATTTCCCCCGTTACGATAGATCGAACTCGCGCTAATACAGCATATACCTCCTATCTTTGCCGAGAAAAAGGAGAATACCCGATCCGAAAAGCGATAGCACCATAGGGATATAAATTGAGGATATTCTCCATCACAACGGCATCAGGCTAATATGACAAAGGCTTATGGGGCTGGCTGCCCCTTTCTAATTAAGGCAGAGGAAACGATCAGGCGAATGGATGAATCCGGCCGATCCGGACAAGCATTTCTGTTTGCCATAGACTTTGAGATGAATGAGGGGATCTTCATCTCCGAACCGCTGAATCAAAAAGAAATCCTATTCGACGTACGAGGAGAGGGAAATGCTCCCACGCATACCGATACGAATGAGAGCAAGGCTCCCGTAACTTTTATCCCCCACCCCGAATCATTGGAGACCTACCGACATCGTTTCGATCGGATTCGCACAGCCCTGATGCGTGGCGATAGCTTCTTGGCCAATCTCACCATTGCTACACCTATAGAGATGAACATCACGTTTGAGGAGGTATTCAGCCGCAGCCGTGCCTCATACAAGCTCTTGATTCCCGGAAGACTGGTCTGTTTCAGTCCGGAACGATTTGTCAAAATAGAGAAAGGACAGATTTCCACCAACCCGATGAAAGGGACGATAGATGCTTCCCTGCCGGATGCCGCCGGCTGCCTGCTATCCGACTATAAAGAAACGGCCGAACATCGCACCATCGTAGACCTATTACGCAACGATCTGAACCGAGTCAGCCATCACGTGCGTGTCTCTCGCTTTCGCTATCTGGATGAACTCCACACGAACAAGGGACGACTGCTGCAAATGAGTTCGGAGATCACGGGGACACTCCCTGCGGATAAAGAGAAGTGTTTCGGCTCCATTATCCAAGAGCTGTTGCCCGCCGGCTCCATCAGCGGAGCACCCAAGGAGGCTACTATCGAAGCTATACGGGAAGCAGAGGGGCAGCAACGAGGCTTCTACACAGGTGTTTTCGGTTATTTCGATGGAAGTAGCTTCGACTCGGCTGTAATGATTCGCTACATCGAACAGCTTCCCGATGGCCAATACCTTTTTCGCAGTGGCGGTGGTATCACCATCAACAGCCGCTGTGACGATGAATACCGCGAAACGCAACAAAAGGTATATCTGCCATTCTGATCGGATATGTGCTATATAGAAACCATCCGCATCGAAGACGGCCTGCCCTATCTGCTTGCGCTCCATCGGGAACGAATGAGTCGCACATGCGACGAAAAGGGCTTTCCTCTACCGGAAATGCCTTGCCTGACGAATCTATGCCCTCGGGAATTGATGCATGGAATAGCCAAATGTCGTATTCTATACGGTAAGGAGGGGATTTCGGACGTTTCCTTTTCACCTTATACGCCACGCCAAATATCCTCCCTGCGTATCGTAACGGCCCCAGCCGATTTGGACTATCATTTGAAGCAGGCTGACCGTTCGCCTCTCGAAGCTCTTCTCTTGCAAAAAGGAGAAGCCGATGAGATTATTATCCTACGCGACGGACTCCTGACAGACACATCCTACACCAACCTTCTTCTACGTATGGGAGGAGAACTTCTCACACCACGCATCCCTCTCTTAGGAGGCGTACAACGCCGGTATCTGCTCCAAACGGGTCAAATACGGCCGGTAGACCTGCAAATCGAAGACCTCAAAAAAGCAGAAGAAATACTGCTGATCAATGCCATGCTCCCCTTGGGGCATACCATTCGCATACACCCATCGCAGATTATTTTTTGATTATCATCTTCGGCTATCGGATCGAGTTATCCGACAGAAAGCTTAGAAGAGGTAGGAGATATTGCAGATAACCCCGATGGTATGGCCGGATGTTCGTTCGGCTTGCGGATCGGACAGGATATGTGAGATGACACCGGGCGTTTTGCCATAGGCTATACCGTCCTTTCTTTTCATCAGGTCGCCATACAACCGCAGCTCTGCCATCAGGCGATCGGTATTCCGCATCGGAATCGAGACGTACAGAGAAGAGCGAACCTCCACGCCTTCTCTATTACGATAGGCATAGGGCAAATAGGCCAGCTGATAGTCGAGCTGCTCCTTCTGGATGATACGAATCTTATACGAATGCGTCAGCACCATTCGATAAGTAGCCGAAATCGAAAGTCCAAAATCCAATTTGGATCCGACATGGTCATAGGCTATACCGGCAAAGGGGCGTAGCGTTCCGCTCATCGTGTGGTGTCCGTCCTTGCAGAGGGGCTATCAGCTTGGTATAGCGATCGAAGGCTATCGGCAGATAGGAGTCGAAATACGCGAAACCGCTTCGCGATTCTTCGTGGAAGAGCATCAGAGAGAAGTTGAACCGCTTGTACGTCATATCTATACCGATCTCTTTTTTGACATTGCGATTCTCCCTGATAATCGGATTCTCGGGATTGTGGATATAAGCATAAGTGATGAGATGATCCAGTTCGGGATTCTGCATATAGGCATTCAGTACCATGAAGTCACGGTAGATCTTGTCCGGATACAGATGATTCAGTGTAGGCAGCTTGTTTTCCATACCATACCCGGCACGCAGGTTTATCGACAGATGTTCGGACCTGTACTGCTAGTGAGTCCTTGCACTTTCCATATCGAGTTAAGTGCAAAAAAGGAGGGAGGAGAGTATGCTCAGGATGAATCTCGGAGAGGAGAGAGGAGAGAGAATAGGAATAAAAAAGAAAGAGCAAGCCCGACAACCGGACTTGCTCTTTCCACTATAGACTGATAGCCGTCAGCCTCCTTGCACAAAGGCGGAAAAGAGGCTGACGTATTCTTGTCTTACTTGCCTTCTTCGATGACGGCCTGTGCTGCTGCCAATCGTGCGATGGGCACACGGAAAGGAGAGCAGGATACATAGTTCAATCCCACTCTGTGGCAGAACTTCACAGACGAAGGCTCACCACCGTGCTCACCGCAGATACCGCACTTCAGATTGGGACGAGCCTTGCGGCCGTTCTCCGTAGCCATTCTTACGAGCTGGCCTACACCTTTCTGGTCGAGTACCTGGAAAGGATCCACTTTCAAGATCTTCTTGTCGAGGTAGATGGGGAGGAACGAAGCGATGTCGTCACGAGAGTAACCGAAAGTCATCTGCGTAAGGTCGTTGGTCCCGAATGAGAAGAACTCGGCCGAAGAAGCGATTCTGTCCGCCGTAAGGGCAGCACGCGGTACTTCGATCATCGTACCTACCTGGAATTCCACACTGTCGCCCTTCTCTTCGAACAGCTTGGCAGCCGTGGCACGAATTACCTCTTCCTGATGCTTGAACTCATGGAGGATACCCGTCAGAGGCACCATGATCTCAGGCAGACAGACTACACCTTCCTTCTTCAGCTCCAAGCAAGCACCGAGGATGGCACGCGTCTGCATCTCCGTAATCTCCGGATAGGTATTGCCCAGACGGCAACCGCGGTGGCCGAGCATGGGATTGTGCTCCATCAGGTCTTCCACACGCTTCTGGATCATCTTCACATCCACACCCATCATCTGAGCCATCTCCTCCTGACCCTTCAGATCATGAGGTACGAACTCGTGCAGGGGAGGATCGAGGAGACGTACATTCACGGGGAAACCATCCATAGCACGGAAGATACCCTTGAAGTCTTCCTGCTGATAAGGCAGGATCTTGGCCAAAGCACGTACGCGACCTTCTGCCGTCTCACTCAGGATCATCTCGCGCATGGCTTTGATCTTCTCGCCTTCGAAGAACATATGCTCCGTACGGCAAAGACCGATACCTACGGCGCCGAAGCTGCGAGCTATCTCGGCATCATGAGGAGTATCGGCATTCGTACGAACTTTCAGCTTGGCATACTTATCGGCCAAAGCCATCAGATCGGTGAAGTCCTGATCCATTTCGGCGGCTTTCGTCTCCACCTGTCCTTCGTATATCTCACCGGTAGAACCGTTGATGGAGATGTAGTCGCCTTCTTTGAAGAGGGTTCCATCGATCTCTACGGTACGTGCCTTATAGTCGATGTTCAATGCACCTGCTCCCGATACGCAGCATTTGCCCATACCTCTGGCCACTACGGCTGCATGCGAAGTCATACCTCCGCGAGCCGTCAGGATACCTTCGGCGGCAGACATACCGGCCAAGTCTTCGGGCGAAGTCTCGATACGCACCATCACCACACGCTTGCCATCCTCTTTCCACTGAGCGGCATCGTCGGCGAAGAATACGATCTGACCCGTAGCGGCACCCGGCGAAGCAGGCAAGCCCTTGGTCAGCACGCGTGCTCTAAGGAGAGCAGACTTGTCGAAAATGGGGTGGAGCAATTCGTCCAGCTTGTTAGGCTCAATGCGCATAAGGGCTTCTTCCTCGCTGATCACACCCTGACGCAAGAGATCCATGGCGATCTTTACCATGGCAGAGCCCGTACGCTTACCGTTACGGGTCTGGAGGAACCAGAGCTTACCTTCCTGTACGGTGAACTCCATATCCTGCATATCGCGGTAGTGATCTTCCAGCTTCTGCTGCAGGGTATCCAGCTCCTTGTAGATTTCGGGCATGGCCTCTTCCATGGAAGGATACTGAGCCACGCGCACATCTTCTGCGATACCGGCTCTTTCGGCCCAGCGTTGCGATCCGATCTTCGTGATCTGCTGAGGCGTACGAATACCGGCCACAACGTCCTCGCCCTGAGCGTTGATGAGGTATTCCCCGTTGAAGAGATCCTCACCGCTACCGGCATCACGAGAGAAGCACACTCCGGTAGCCGAAGTTTCGCCCATGTTGCCGAATACCATGGCCTGTACGTTCACGGCCGTACCCCATTCTGCCGGGATACCTTCCATGCGACGGTAGAGGATGGCACGCTCATTCATCCAAGAGTCGAACACGGCCATGATAGCACCCCAAAGCTGCTCTTCGGCGGAGAGAGGGAAGTCCTTGCCCGTCTGTGCCTTTACGGCTGCCTTGAAACGGGATACGAGGTCTTTGAGGTTTTCTACGGAGAGTTCGTTGTCCAAGTGTACACCATTCTCTTCCTTGACCTTCTCGATTATTTCTTCGAACGGATCTATGTCTTCCTTATTTGTGGGCTTCATGCCGAGTACCACGTCGCCGTACATCTGCACGAAGCGGCGATAAGAGTCCCAGGCAAATCGTTCGTTGCCGGTCTTGCGTACGATACCGGCCACCACTTCGTCGTTCAGACCGAGGTTGAGGATCGTATCCATCATACCGGGCATGGAAGCACGCGCTCCCGAACGTACGGATACGAGAAGAGGGTTCTCGGTGTCGCCGAATTTCGACTTCATCAGTCCCTCGATATTTCTGATCGCATCGTTTACTTCGCCACGCAGCAGTTCCACTACTTTGTCTCGGCCCAATGTATAGTATTCCTGACAAACCTCTGTCGTGATCGTAAAACCGGGAGGCACCGGCACACCGATAAGATTCATTTCGGCCAAATTGGCACCCTTACCTCCGAGCAGGTTCTTCATCCCTGCTTCTCCCTCGGCCTTCCCATTGCCGAAGGTGTAGACTCTTTTCTTTTCCATTTAGATTAGTCCGTTCGTTATTATTATGATTTGGATAGTTCTTACCTATGACAAAAAGCGATAACCGACTCCTTCTCCGAGCTTCCGGAGGAGGCTGTTTTTTGTTGCAAATTGCAAATTAACGAAAAAAGAGCAAGATACGCTACTTTTCACCACCCCTCAAGCCCATGAACCCCAAAGGGGTATGGGATAGGATAGTAGGCGAAGCATACTATACCAAAGGAGAAAAAGACTTCCTCCCTCCTCGTTATGCCCTCTGTCCGAAGCGAATTGCCTCAATCATGAGCAACCCAAATATGGAACAAGGATATCCGCATTTTGTTCCAACGAAGTAAATAGCGAATGGCAATGCAGCCAAAAGCCTGCTACGCTTCCTCTGTCAATGCCTTGGCAAAGGCTTCCACCCGCTCTATATGCGGATGCTTGTTTTTCCGAGCCAGCTCAATATCCGGGGCCAAGTTCCAGCCGATGGATTTCGCTCCGGCATTCAACAAAGCTGTCAGCTCTTTTTCCGCCTCGGCTCCCCATTCCTCGTAATAGTGCGCATATCTGTAGAACCATAACTCGGCCAGCAAGGGTTTCATCCTTTCGTTATTATCGGCACTCTCGAATGCTTGACGGATCAAACTATCAGCACGTTTGAGATCCTCACGATACGTAATAAGAAGATGAGCATAGTTGGCAAGCTTATTAGCGTTATTAGTATCTATCTCTAATGCTCGCTTGTAATACACCTCGGCTTGGTCGTAATCGCAACGAATATTCTCTAAGAATAAGGCATAATTACCAAGAGCAGTGGCATCCTTCGGATCGGCCTCTAATGCTCGCTTGTAATACACCTCAGCTTGGTCGTAATCGTGACGAATAATATGTAAGAATGAGGCATAATTACCAAGAGTATTCGCATGATTCGGATCAGCATCTAATGCTTTCTTGTAATACATCTCGGCTTGGTCATAATCATGGCGGATATCATTTAAGAATACGGCATAATTCCCAAGAGCATTGGCATTCTTCGGATCTACCTCTAACGCTCGCTTGTAATACGCCTCGGCTTGGTCGTAATCGTGACGAATAGTATGTAAGAATGAGGCATAATTGCCAAGAGTATTCGCATGATTCGGATCTGCCTCTAATGCTCGCTTGTAATATGCCTCGGCTTGGTCGTAATCGTGACGGATATTCTCTAAGAATAAGGCATAAGCTCCAAGAGTATTCGCTCTCTTCGGATCTGCCTCTAATGCTCGCTTGTAATATGCCTCGGCTTGGTCGTAATCGCAACGAATATTCTCTAAGAATAAGGCATAATTCCCAAGAGTATTCGCATTCTTCGCATCTGCCTCTAATGCTTGCTTGTAATACACCTCGGCTTGGTCGTAATCCTGACGAATAGTATGTAAGAATGAGGCATAATTCCCAAGATTATTCGCATTCTTCGGATCTGTCTCTAATGCCTTCTTGTAATATGCCTCAGCTTGGTCATAATCGTGGCGAATAGTATTTAAGAATACGGCATAATTGCCAAGAGTAATTGCGTTCTTCGGATCTGCCTCTAATGCTTGCTTGTAATACATCTCGGCTTGGTCGTAATCGTGACGAATAGTATGTAAGAAATTGGCATAATCTCCCAATAGATTCGCATCTTGAGGATACTTGGCAATACCTTCTTGGTAGATCTTGTCTTTCTTTTCTATATCTTTCTTTTGATTGGCCTTCAGTATCCACATCCAAGAAGCAGGCAAAAAGCTTTTGATCGATTGGAAACTTTCTTTCGACAATTTTTCTTCCGTTTGTGAAAGCTGCTTCAACTGTGTTTGGATTTTCTCAATTCGCGCATAATTTGACATTAGTAGTTCATGCACGAATTCCGGTCTCTCTATCTTTTCTATTCCATCAAGGAATTTATAGCCCAATGCAGCGTAACAATTGTACATAAACTTATCAAAATCATCTATCGGAACAACGTAACCATCATTCTTGAGCAATTCTTTAGTCTTAGGAGATAAACTGTCACGTAAGGATTCCGGAGTCGAAGTGCCCTCATCTATATTGCGAACACACCAATAAATAGGCTTTCTATTTTCTAGTTTGAGCAAATAATTCATCAAACTTCCATCATTCCCTCCATAACCGAGTACAATCAGATGATAATCCGAAAGAAACCTTCCTAATATGTCTTCCCAAGCTTTTTGTATGGTTCCTGTATGCTCCCGATCGGAAAAAGGCTGTAAGAACAAATCCCGATGGACCTTCAGAATAATGGCTCTATCACTGCGTTTGGGCACATAATCGGCTAAAGCCTCGTGACCGGCGATGAAGGGTTTTTCTTGGGTATAAGTACGAATGGCATCCTCCAAAAGATTGTCGAAATTGGTCGTGATCACCACATTGTGCTTTTCTCTCACCATGATATTAGCCAAAATAAGGTAGCCAAGAGATGGCTCTTTATCCTCCATATAATGTCTAATACAATCGTAACCGGATTCAGGGATATGGCCAAAACGTTTTTCATAGATCTGTGGATAAAACTCTCCCACATTGTTCTCTGAAATTCCAACCTTATTCTTCCATTTTGCAAAATCGTCTTTACCGCAATCCTCTTCTATATCCTGAATCCATTTCCTTGCCATATCTGCTCCCGAGGGAATACCGGAAGAGATGGAGGCTCCCGCTCCTATCAGGAAACAAAATTTCATTTCTCCCAACCCTTTCGATCCTCTCGAAGCATCTTTCAGCATCCTGACAAGTTGTCTTGAGGTGATAGTTTTTGGCAGCTCCTCATTCATAATAAGTGCAGAGTCTTAATATCTACATATTAGTAAATTGGTTTTCACAATTGCAAATATGCAAAGAAAGCCTTAGTTGCACAAGGGATCTTTTATGATTTTCGATCTCATAACAGGCAAAACAGCCTTCCGGTAAGCATTAAAACTTGCACCAAAAAAGTTTTCAACGACGAATTGGTGTTTAGAATGATTCTAAATAAGCGACTGAATGGAAGAGTAGAAACGGCTGAAAAGAGATCGGAAGACAGCCGAAAAGAGGTTGGGAAACGATTTATATATAGACCGTTTTCGATTTATATATTTATTGTTTTCAATTTATATATAAATCATTTTCGATTTGTATATAAATCGTTTTCATTTAATATATAGATTGTAAAGCGTTCTATATATAAAACGAGAAGCCGAAAAGGCTTCTTCGACAGATAAAATAAAAAGAGGCACCCACCCAAGTTCGCGACCGAACTCAGGCGGATGCCTTAGTATCTGACTGAAATGTCGGGATCTTATGTGCGCTCGTACTCGACAAAGCGGGTACAAGCATCCTCCGATCGACTGATTACTTCATGTAGTCCTCCCAGCGAACATTGCGCATGTCGCCACTCTTGGCCAATTCCTGATGGAAAGCAAAGCAGCAGTCGAGATTCTGCGGTGTTTGTCCTTTGACTCCAAGCTCCAGATACTGGCGGAGGAGGGGACGATAGTCGGGATGCACACATTTGTCGATGATCTCATGAGCACGCTCGCGTGGGTTCTTGCCTCGCAAGTCTGCAACGCCCCATTCGGAAATGATGATCTTCACGGAGTGCTCGCTATGATCGTGATGCGCTACCATCGGGACAAAAGAACTGATCTTGCCGTCCTTCATGATGGATGGTGTGGTGAAGATGGAAACGTAGCCATTGCGAGTGAAGTCGCCCGAACCTCCGATACCGTTCATCATACGGGTACCGCTAACGTGCGTAGAGTTGATGTTGCCGAAAATATCCGCTTCGAGAGCCGTATTGATGGTAATGACACCTAATCGGCGGACGATCTCGGGATTGTTGGAGTATTCCTGCGGACGAAGGAGGATCTTGTCCTTGAAGAAATCCAGATTGGCATAGATATCCTGTATCACGGAGCGACTCACAGAGAGCGAACATCCGCTGGCGAACTTGACACGTCCTTTCTTCATCAGAGCGATAACGGCATCCTGAATCACCTCTGTGTACACGTTGAAAGCCGGTATTTCGGGATTGTCGCCCAATGCTCCCAAGACGGCATTAGCCACATTGCCCACACCGCTTTGCAAGGGAAGGAAGTCCTTGGGCATTCGTCCGGCTTTCATTTCGCTCACGAGGAAGGCAGCCACATTGTCTCCGATAGCCTGCGTTACAGGGTCAAGGGGTGCGAAATCGCTCTCATCGTTGGGTTCGCTCGTGCGCACCACTCCGACTATCTTGGCCGGATCCACCTGCACATAAGGCTTGCCGATACGATCCGAAGGACTATAGATAGGCAGCTCACGACGGGCAGGCGGATCGAGAGGTTCGCACAAGTCGTGCATGCCCATGATTTCTTTCGGGTGCTTGTCGTTAAGCTCCACGATGATTCGGTCTGCCAAACGGCAAATGGTGGGAAGGATACCGACACCCGTAGTAGGCAGGATCTTGCCGTCTTCGGTAACGTCCGCTGCCTCTACGATGGCTACATCCACCTTGCCATAGAAGCCATAGCGCAGATCCTGAGCCAAGGTGGAGAGATGAAGATCGAAATAGGAAGTGCTACCATTGTTGATAAGATTGCGCAGATCCTTATTGGACTGATATGGAGTGCGAAACTTCACAGCATCGGCCTGTGCCAAAGCACCGTCCAACCGGGCACCGGTACTGGCACCGGTAAACATACCGATCTTGAAGGGATTGCCTTTTTCATGCTCTGCAATAGCCCGTTTGGCTATTGCTGCAGGTACTACCTTGGGGTTGCCTGCAGGGGTAAAACCGCTAAAGCCGACATTGTCGTTGTGATGCACAAACTCCGCTGCTTCTTCCGCAGTGATAAATCTTAGAGCCATAGTACGTATTATTATTGCTTAATTGGTTGTTGTTGAAATCGATTAACTTTGCTGCCTGCGAAAATACTGAAACTCTTTCATATAGAGGGAAGAATATCGACAAATTCCGACAAGGGGCGATAGACAAGAGTATCAAAACAAAAAAGGAGCGAGTCTCACGACTCACTCCTTCCCAAATTAACCAAAACCTTAACTATGAAAAATCTTACTTTTCCATCACAAACATAATGAACACGAAGTAGTTTTACAAACTTTTGTCGGTAATAATCGAGATAATACGACAATTTGATATAACATACAAGCATGATCGAACAAATCGGAGCGGACTCTAAATCCGCCGAGAACAAACAAGAGCGCAAGCTCTACATCGAGACCTATGGCTGCCAGATGAACGTAGCCGACAGTGAGGTGGTAGCATCCATAATGCAGATGGACGGCTACAGCCTCACAGACAACGTAGAAGAGGCAGATACGATCCTGGTCAATACCTGTTCGGTACGGGACAATGCCGAGCAGAAAGTGCTGAACCGACTGGCATATTACCATTCGCTACGAAAGAAAAGACGGGCCTCTTCCCGTCTCGTTATAGGAGTATTGGGCTGCATGGCCGAGCGCGTCAAGGAGGAGTTGATCCGCGAGCATCATGTGGATGTGGTGGCCGGCCCCGACTCGTACCTCGACCTGCCGAACCTCATCGGAGCAGCAGAACAGGGAGAGAAAGCCATCAACGTGGAGCTATCCACACAGGAAACGTATAAAGACGTGATGCCGCTCAAAATGGGTGGCGTGCATATCAACGGATTCGTCTCCATCATGCGAGGCTGCAACAACTTCTGCAGCTACTGCATCGTACCCTACACACGAGGCCGGGAAAGAAGCCGCGAAATAGAGAGCATCCTCAACGAAGTACGGGATCTGAAAGCCAAAAATTTCCGCGAGGTAACACTGTTGGGGCAAAATGTAAACTCCTACCGATACGAACAGAACGGGCGGATCATCCGCTTCCCCGATCTGCTCGCAGCAGTGGCCGAAGCTGTGCCCGACATGCGCATACGCTTCACCTCTCCTCACCCCAAGGATATGGACGACGAGGCCATTGCCGTCATGGCACGATACCGCAATATCTGCAATCATATACACCTGCCAGCACAGAGCGGAAGCGACAAGATGCTCCGCGTCATGAAGCGCGGCTATACGCGCCGGTGGTATCTCGACAGGGTAGCAGCCATCCGCCGGGCCATACCGGACTGCGCCATCAGCAGCGACCTCTTCTGTGGCTTCCATTCGGAGACGGAGGAAGACTTCGAAGCCACTCTAAGCCTGATGGAAGAGGTGGGTTACGACTCTGCCTTCATGTTCAAGTATTCCGAACGGCCGGGTACTTATGCTGCTCGCCACCTCGCAGACGATGTGCCCGAAGAGGTAAAGCTATCCCGTCTGGATCGGATGATAGCCCTCCAGAATCGTCTGAGCGAGGAGAGCAACAAGAGGGACATAGGCAAGATCTTCGAAGTGCTGATAGAGGGCTTCAGCAAACGATCGCGCGAACAGCTATTCGGCCGTACTCAGCAAAACAAGGTAGTGATTTTCGACAAAAACGGTCACCGCGTGGGACAATACATCTATGTACGAATCAAGGATGCTTCTTCGGCCACTCTCTTCGGCGAAGTGGTAGAGGCTCCGACTTCGGAAAAGAGCTGAGCAGTCGTATCGATCGGGCTGAAGCTCTTAGGCCAAAGCCCTACCCTATCCCGATTCATTCCGAAGAAGCCCATTTTTCGCACAGGACTCTCGATCTACTACAGCCAAGGAATCCTCCCGAGCTCCTTGGCTGTGATTTCCAATAGTCAGTACAACACACACTACAGACCTTTCTTCGCTGTCCGACAGAAATGCCGTTCGACAAATGAATTACCTTTGTTGGGTAGTTATAAGAGAAAAAGGCAATGAATCCGCCCAAACGACTGCTTGTCATTCACCGCGCCCTTGCTCCTTACCGTATCGAACTGCTCAATACTCTGTCGGCAGCTTTCGACGCACATATCTACTTCGAATTTGCATCACCTATAGAACAGCGATTCGATGCCGGGGAACTGGCTAAGCGTGTTCACTTTCAAAGCAGTGTACTTCCTCCCGCTCCGGAAATTCCGGGATTGAAAAACTTTCGTCCCTATGCCGCATCATTGGTTCGCAGTCTTCGTCCCGATGTCGTGCTCTGTAGCGAATTCAATCTCCTGACACTGACCCTCGCTGCTGCCTGTCGCCTGTTCAGTCCGAAAACCAAGCTGTATGTATTGTGCGATGACAATGAACAAATGGCAGAAGCAGAGCTGCGCTACGGTCGAGGTCTCAAGCACCGGATGCTCTCCTACGTGGACGGCGTTATTCTATGCGACAGCCGTGCCTGCGATCTCTATGCCTCTCGCTTCGCCACACTGGATAGGGAGCGATTCGTCTTCTTCCCGATCCTACAGGACGAGAAAGTACTGCGACCCCTCTATGAACAGGCCTTCGGTATAGGCAGAGATCTGAGGCATGATCTCGTCCCCGACAGTACTCGAATGATGCTGTATGTGGGACGCTTGTCAGAGGAGAAAAACCTGCCGGCACTGATCGATAGTCTTTCCACCCTACCCAACGACGTTCATCTCGTTATCGTCGGTGATGGTCCGATGCAGTCAATCCTGATGAATCAAGCGCAAGCTACAGGCTATCCGGAACGAATCGTATTTGCGGGGAAAAAGGAGGGAGCAGAGCTTTATGCCTACTATACGCAAGCCGATTGTCTCGTATTACCGAGTACGCGCGAATGTTTCGGTTCGGTCGTAAACGAAGCTCTCATAGCAGGCGTTCCTGTGGTTTGCAGCGATATTGCCGGGGCATCTTGCCTGATTACAGAAAGCAACGGACGTACTTTCTCCCCCATGCAGCCGAATGCTCTCTCTCAAGCGTGCAATGATCTGCTTGCAAGCATCACACCTTTCTGTGGCGACAGCCTTCGGCCTTCTCTCATGCCGTTTACTTTCGAACAAGCTATAGTCCCGCTGCTATCCCTGCTTAGCCGATGAAAATCCTCTTGCTGAATACATCCGATGCACGAGGCGGAGCAGCTGTAGCTGCCATGCGCTTGATGGAAACTTTACAGGAGTCAGGAGCCGAAGTCAGGATGTTGGTATTGAACCGCGATACGATAAACCCCGATATAATGGCTTTACATGGCGGACGATGTGGAAAAACAGCCGACAGATACCGTTTTTTAGCCGAACGATTTCATATTTACATGCACAACGGTCGGGATAGAAGCCGCCTCTTTCATGTCAGTACGGCTCTCACCGGCTATGATGTCAGTCGCCACCCGTGGGTACGCTGGGCGGATGTCATCCATCTGCACTGGATCAATCAGGGATTCCTCTCACTGAGAGGGCTGGAGCGTTTTGCTCGCTGTGGCAAACCCGTGGTATGGACGATGCACGATATGTGGCCTGTGACAGCAGTTTGTCACCATGCCCGAGAGTGCCTGCGATACCAAACCGAATGCGGTGCTTGTCCTCAGATTTCCTCCCAAAAGGAGAAAGATTTGGCTCGTCTTGTATGGAATAGAAAATCCCGAGTAATGTCCCTACTCAGGCCTACACTTATCGGTTGTAGCCATTGGTTGGCTGATTTGGCACGGCAAAGCGCACTGACGCATGGGCTACGAATCGAATCGATACCGAATCCCATCGACACGAATCTCTTTGCCCCGGGTTCACGTTCGGAAGCTCGCCGGATAATGGATTTGCCGACAGACAGAGTATTGCTTCTCTTCGGAGCTGTACAGGCGGATGATCCTCGCAAGGGGATACATGAGCTGTCGCAAGCGATGAAAAGACTTCGAGAGAAACAGCCGGACTTAAGCAAACGAATCACTCTTGTCGTATTCGGTTCTCTCCGCGATGAGGTGAGAAGTCTTTTTCCCGATTATGACCTTATTCCGGTCGGTTATATTCGTGAGCCAAGCCAAATGGCCGAATTGTACCGTGCCACCGATCTCTTTGTAACGCCCTCTTTGGAGGAGAATCTCCCTAATACTATTATGGAAGCTCTCTCCGTCGGTACTCCCTGTGTGGCTTTTCGTGTAGGAGGTATACCGGAGATGATCGTATCGGGCAGTACCGGATATTTGGCCGCTTTTCGTGATCCATCCGATTTGGCAGAAGGGATAGCCAAGACCATTACCCTACAAGAAACCTCCCCCGAAGCTGTTGCTTCAGCTTGTCGCTCCTTTGTCCTCAGGCACTACTCGCGTGAAGTAGTATCCTCTCGTATGCTACAGCTCTATCGCGAACTGCTCTGACTCGTACGAAAGGGAAAAAGGACAACATCCAAAACGCAGAGTCTTTTCGGCAATTTTTCAGCAGAAAAAGATGCAGCCATCTTTTTGGCACCAAAACAATACCTTTGTATCATAATCATTATAAGAACGAACTCGTATGACCGGCATAAGAGAAGGAGAAAAGGAACTGTCGCTCCTTGGTTCCAAAACAGAATACCGCAACGACTATGCCCCCGAAGTCTTGGAGGCATTCACCAACAAGCATCAGGAGAATGACTATTGGGTAAGGTTCAACTGTCCCGAGTTTACAAGCCTATGCCCTATCACAGGCCAACCAGACTTTGCCACCATCTACATCAACTATATTCCGGACGTTAAGATGGTAGAGAGTAAGAGCCTCAAACTCTACCTGTTCAGTTTCCGCAATCATGGTGCTTTTCATGAGGATTGTGTCAATATCATCATGAAGGATCTTATCGCCCTGATGCAACCTCGCTATATCGAGGTGTGGGGCGACTTCACTCCTCGCGGAGGTATCAGCATCGTGCCATTCTGCAACTATGGCGAGCCGGGAAGCCGATATGAGCTTCTGGCGGAAAAGAGAATGGAAACACACCGTTAAGCAGACAAGCCCCAACATGAAGATTCTGGCCATTATCAATCCCATATCGGGCATCGGATCAAAAAGCAATATACCGAGCCTGATAGCCGATGTGTTTGCTCGTGATCCTCACGAACTATTTATCACCTATTCGCAACGCGCAGGCCATGCACGTGAATTGGCAGCGCAAGCTGTGGAGAAGCATTACGACTGCGTCATTGCAGTAGGAGGCGATGGAACGGTGAACGAGATAGCCCAAAGCCTTCGCTATACGGATGTAGTGCTGGGGATCGTCCCGAAAGGATCCGGCAACGGGCTGGCACGTGCCCTCAAGCTGCCGCTCACTGTCGGGAAGGCTCTCGAAGTGATCAAGACCGGACATGTTCGCACTATCGACTGCTGTGAAGCGGACAGTCGTCCTTTCTTCTGCACCTGCGGATTGGGATTCGATGCCGAAGTAAGCAAGAAGTTTGCGCAAGCAGGTAGTCGAGGCCCTATCACTTATGCGCGCACCATGATCGAGAGTTACCTCCAAAACGAGCCGAAAGAATACAAACTGACGATAGACGGCAAATCCTTTGTGGAGAAAGCTTTCCTCGTCACTTGTGCTAATGCGCCCCAATATGGCAATAACGCCTATATCGCTCCTTCGGCCGACTTGGAGGATGGCAAGATGGATGTGGTTATTATCCGTCCGTTCAATCCATTGGAAGCACCACAATTGGCCTTACAACTCTTTACCAAGCGTATCAACAGCAACTCCAATCTGGACACCTACAAGGCGGAAAACCTGATTATCGAGCGAGAGACAGAGGGCGTGATGCACCTCGATGGCGATCCTGTCATGTTCGGCAAGCGTATCGAAATCCGCACTTACGGCCGATCACTCAAAGTATTCGCTCCCGAAACATACACTTGAAAGTTCCCCCTCTTGCTAAAAACCAAATAAAATCCCGTAACCGGAGTACTCGGTTACGGGATTTTTAGCACTTTCCCTTTTCCAATTAAGCATCAGATTTTTATTGACAATATGATGCTGATTAAAAAATGGGACGGGCATCAGTTGATAATACGAATGCCATCGGGCTGGCGGATCACCCGATACTGACGCATTCTTCTGGGCGAATTGGATGAGGCAGCAGGGCCCGCGATGGGAGCACCGCCATTCTCAGCCACATTGAATACGCTGCCACAGACAGGACAGCGAACGGCGAACGAATTGTCCGTAGAGGGCCTAACCCTCACATCCTGTTTCACCTCATAGGGACAGCTGAGATCGTAGGCAAGATCCTCGGCCGAAGGTGTTATCGTCCTCGACACCACCAAGAGCCCTCCATAGCCTATAGCGGTATTCGCCACCTCCACATTCGTGATAGAGAGCATCCCCTCCTTGGCCAATTTGATCGCCTGTGCACTATTGTCGTAGATGGTATAGTTCACAGGCATATTCGGTATACTCTGCACGGCAATCTGCTTCCGGCACGAAGCAAAGATGCTCCCTCCAATAAGTATCAGAGAGAGCATTTTCAGCACGACGTTTCTGCTCATAACAACCGGCTCATGCATAGTCCAACGAAGCTAAAAGCTGCGCCAGCCGATCCACACCTTCGCGCAGGGGCTTGTCCAGCATAGGCTTCACAAACATATTCAGCTCGGCACGCAGGGTAATCTTCAGTCTGGTATCATCGGGTGCAGCCTCTTTGAGCTGAATCCACACGTTGAAAGGCATGGGAGAACGCTCTGCCTCGAATTTGATCAGGTCGTCCTGCCGACGCTCTACTATTCGCAAACAGATCTGCCCCACCGGATTCACCGAAAGCGTGCAGCTATCGCTGTCTATCCCCGTCAGTTTGATCTTGCCTTCGGGCAATTTATCCTCCATTCCCTTGAGATTGGAGAGATCGGACAGCTTGGAATAGACAGCCGTGATCGGTGCCGCTATACTTTTTATTTCGCTTGCGTATTCTGTCATACTTTACAGTGTATATAATTTGGTGTGCGAAGTGTGTAGCCCGAAAAGAGATCAGACACCCCACGTTTCGGGACTCTTGCGCCATTCGCGAAGCAGATGCACATTCTCGGCAGAAATATAGCCCGTCCGCAAGGCTTCTTCTATCACCTGATCATAGTCGGTAAGCGTCACAAGCTTGACTCCTGCCTTCTCGAAATTCTGCTCAGCCATCGGGAATCCATGCGTATAGACTGCGACCATACCCAATACTTCGCAACCGAAATTGCGTATGGCTTCGGCTGCCTTGAGACTGCTACCACCTGTAGAGATCAAGTCCTCGATTACTACCACCTTGCTGTTCGGTTTGAGTTCGCCCTCCACAAGGTTCTCCAATCCGTGATCCTTGGGAGACGAGCGCACATACACAAAAGGCAATCCAAGCAGATCGGCCACCAATGCTCCCTGAGCTATAGCCCCTGTAGCTACACCTGCAATAGCCTCGACATCGCCGAAAGTCTCGGAAATCACGCGAGCCAATTCCAATTTGATAAGGGAGCGAATTTGGGGATAAGACAGCGTTTTTCTGTTGTCACAATAGATAGGAGCTTTCCATCCCGAAGCCCATGTGAAAGGGTTGTTCGGCTGCAGTTTGATGGCTTTCACCTCGATGAGCTTCGAGGCGATGAGTTTTCCAAGTGTTTTCATTGTTTATTTTCTGTATTATCGTCTTAGTACGACGCGGTACAAAATTATAGAAAAAAGCACGAAGCCTATTTCCATTTCCTTATCCTGACCGTAAGTACTACGGATGCAGGTCAATATTATAGTTGATGACGAAAGAGTCCATATCCATCCACGCGGGGAACTTGTCGCGAAAACGCTGCATCGCCCCTTTGTCGAGTGTATGACAAAGTACCTTTTCCTCTCCCTCGGCACAAGTGGCAAGATATTCACCGCGTGGTGAAAGGATAGCCGAATCGCCCGTATAGCGCAGGCCGATGCCGTCCTCCCCCACCCGATTGATGCCGCACACATAGGCATAGTTCTCCATGGCACGAGCCTGGAGCAGCGTTTGCCAGACAGCACGACGCGGTTCAGGCCAGTTGGCCATGCAGACGAGCAAATCGTATTCCAAATCCGTATTGGTACACCAGACGGGGAAACGCAGATCATAGCAAGGAATGATAAATATCTTCCAACCGCGATAGTTGAAGATCCGGCGTTCTTGTGCCGGAGTCATCACCTCATGCTCTCCTCCCACACGGAAGAGGTGCCTCTTGTCCTGATGGAAGACCTCTCCCTCCGGTGTCACGAAATAGGCACGATTATAGAACTTCCCGTCCTCTCGCACGGCCATCGTAGCCGACAGAGCCAAATCATATCGGGCTGCCATTCCCTTTAGACTCATAATGGTTTCGCCCTCTTCGAATGGTTCGGCCAGTGTCTGTACGTTCATCGAAAAGCCCGTAGTCATCATTTCGGGAAAGAAGAGGACATCCGCCCTGCCGGCTGTTTCTTCGGCCAATCGTTCCATTCGGCGAAGATTGGCTTGCTTATCCTCCCAGTCTATCCGGCATTGAGCTACGGCGACTCTCAGTGGCTGAGAGCTTTCGTGTTTGATCATATTGCTGATTCTGCGAAATTTTGAGGGTGTCGTGCCTGCGATGCCCTGTAGCGACTTCTGATGTAGGCGATATCCGCTTCCTCATTGCCGGTGGGTGTGAACAGCTCGAATATGCTCATTTCCTTACGGCTATAATCAATCACGGCGAGCTGAATAGGCACTCCGACACCTACGGCGATACGGTAGAATCCCGTTTTCCACTGAGGGGAATAACTCCTTGTACCCTCCGGGGTGATAGCAACGTTGAAAACAGCATGCCGCTTAAAAAATTCGCGCACCTGTTCGACAGTGGAACCTCGCTGCGAGCGGTCGATCGGGATCCCACCCATGGCCTTGAAGATCGGCCCCAAAGGGAAGAAAAACCATTCCTTCTTCATCAGGAAGCCGGCTTTCCGACCGATAGACCAATAGTAGAGCTTGCCCAGCAAAAAGTCGTAATTGCTGGTATGAGGAGCCACGCAAATGACGCTTTGGGGCGGATTCGCAGACGGGACGAGAGCTTTCCAGCCCATCATCCTGAGCAACAATCGTGATAAAAACTTCAAAATACCTCTATTATGTCTATGCTATTTCTGCGTTAATGCACGTAAGAGACAAATCAATTGTCGGACGCGCATGCCGAAATACTCTTCACGATCTCGGACAGTTCTTTCTTGAAATCATCCACCAGATGGCGATAATACTTCTTTACGAGTGCAGGATTGTGCTTGCCGTCGTTGCAACGAATCTTGGCGATGGTGGTATCTTGAAGTTGGAGAATACGATTGAGGATAGCTTCCACCTCTGCATTTTTTTCCTCTTTCACAAAGAGTTTGAGCAGGAATGCATCGGTAAAAACTTCGGAAATGGCTCCGGTTATCTGCTTTTTCAGTTTTCTTTCGCTTGCCATGCTGTCAACAGTTTTGAATGTGTATGCAAGAAACAATATCAATACAAACTTACGGAAAAAATCGAAGCCTATCCTCGTCCATCCTACCAAACAGAATACCTTATGTAGCATACGGCAAGGCTCCCTTGCTTCCATATCGAGCCATGACCATCCCGTACCCTTCCTATAGGCAATCAGCAGAACAGACACAAATGATACACGCGATTCATCAGACCCTCTTGCGAGTCGTAGGAATTGGCTACATTTGCAAAAGGCAAACCGCTTCAGCGAAGCTAAACATCTCTATTCCAACACTTACCATCCAAACGAAAACGGCTCAATAATAAACACTTATACTCTTCCATTTATGCACCTTACATCTCATCCCCTGTTATCTCTCGTCTTATCCAGCGAATACACCCATATAGTAATCTGCCCAAAGAGCATTTTCGCCTATGATGAATAGTCCGAAATAAGGTTTCCATACTCACGCTAAAAGACAAGGCACCCACCGAGTTCGCTATGCAACTCGATGGGTGCCTCTTTTATTTCAGCTCCTGAAAAGGTCTTTTTCGACCTGCGATTTATATAGAAATCATTTTCGATCTATATATAAATGAAAAACGATTTATATACAAATTGAAAACGATCTATATATTTATTGAAATCGCTTTATATAAAAATCGTTCTCCAACTTCTTAATAAGCGAATTTCGATCCTCCAAACTCCGTTCCCTCACCTTTTTCACCTTGCACCTCACCCTCTTTCAACAGCTTATTTAGAATCATTCCAAACACTTCTTCGTTGTTGAAAACTTTTTCGGCTCGCATTTTCACCCCGGCAATGTAGTATCCTCAAGCAATCACTATCCTCAAATTACTCTGTAGCAGCTTCTGCAAATCATCAACATCTCCATGATTTCTTCTTCAAAATAAATCCATATTGATTTACAGGGGATTGCAATTGCATGGTACAAATATGATTGCTGAAATCGATTGCAAACGATCGGTTATGGTATATTGTTGACAATGTGGTAGTGTCTCTGATTTCCCTACTCTCTGAGCCTCTTTACCATTACATAATCGTCTTGATTCTCTTTGACGATATAAAATCCACTGCGTAGATACATTTTAGTAGCAAAGTTTGTTTTTTGTACAGATAGAGAACATTGGTGATAACCAGCCAGAAAGAGATGGTCAAGTAATGTCTTCCAAAGTTTTGTACCGATGCCTTGTCCTCTAAAGTTTGGATGTAGCGAGATGGAAAGAGAGGGCGTTTGATCATCAATATGTCCATAGTCCATTATGATACGTGCCCATGCTGCTCCGATTATGATTCCGTCCACTTCAGCTACTACTGCTAGATCTGAAGCTTTACTCCCAAAGTCTTCAATGTACATATACAGCTCTGGTTGATAAATAATGTCATACGGAGGGGGTTCTACTCCCTCAGGTATAAAAATGGCTTCGTACAAAAAGCTCTCCAACATGCAATACTCATGAGGGAAGATTTTTCGAAAAGCTATATTACTTGACATTTACTTATAGTATATATGTTTGAACCTATGATAAGTGCTTGGCCACCAAAATATATAAAATATGGTTCTGGACCGTCTTGCTTTTTGGACAAGGTGCTCCTATAAGCGAGACAAGCTGTAAAAGACCGCTCAATATTATGTACAACACATTCTTCACGTTCTATTTGATTATTATCCACTTACCAGCCTTTATAGGGCCTTCGTGCCTGATAATCCGATTGCTTTACTAATAGACGGCGGTTAATTATTCCAATTGCTTGCGATAAATGGCATCCAGAGTTATGTGTTCTTTGTCTTTCCATTCATCCCATCCATTGGCACTTCGACCAAGACAAAACATGGCTGCAGTACTCGGACTGGAAAATGGTATATCCGATGTCACAATCAATGCAAGGCCTTTTTTCGTGGCATATTCACTTATCAGTTTTTCTCTTTTCTCCTTCCAATGAAAAGAAGGAGTACTTTTTTCGGCTATAATGCTTCCTTTCAACACAGTAAAACCGGACGAACTGTAAAATCCTTTGGCATCGCAGCCCCTACCTTTCGCATAAAAGAGATGCTCCTCTTTGGGCTTCGTGATCTCGAAGATGTTGCACCCAATGAAAGAAGCGAGAAACTTGATGTCCTCGAAAAACTCATCCATCGTATCCCTCTGATATTCCGGCAGGTTCGGTGCTTTGGGCACTTGCTTATTCTCGTTGAGGATAAAAGTGTTTGACTTCTTGGCTTCTGCAATGGCTTTGTGTTCGAGATATTGCACATCGACCTTCGTCATATCGGCATCCTTCGAAACGAAGATGAGAGCCTTCTGCCAAAATGATTTTTTGTTCTCATGGTCTTTTACGCGCTCTCTGAAGTTTTCCGTCTCTCCTATATAGGCCTGAGGTTTGGTAGTTTCGTCTTCGCCTATCAGGATATAGAATGCCGGTTTATGCAGCTTCTCTTGTTCGTTCAGGTAAGAGAGGTCGGAACGTGGCACCACGTACATCTGACAAATCTTATTGCTGATAAATGCGTATTGAGTTCCTTTCGGATCGCCATCGACCAAATATGGTCGTTACAGTTTTCCCCATTAACTTCTTATTAAATCTTACTATTTGAGAAACAAATATATGAAATACAGAAGCACGCATTGCTAAGAAATTCTCGAATTTACTTCACTGCTATAATCTTCTTACACCGGCGAGAGGGCAATCGCGCTTAGCGAGTTGACAAAGAAAAGAGGCCGACGTTCGATGTCTATTATTCGAACGTCGGCCTCTTTGTTTTTCCTTGAGGAAACGAAATCAGAGCAAATCGCTGGCCAATTCGCTCAGCTCGCTTCGTTCTCCCTTGATCAGATTGACATGGGCAAAGAGCGGTTGCCCTTTCATCCTTTCGATCATATAGGCCAATCCGTTGCTTTGGGCATCGAGGTATGGTGAGTCGATCTGCTCGATGTCGCCCGTAAAAATCAGTTTGCTACCTTCTCCGGCACGGGTGATAATCGTCTTGATCTCGTGGGGCGTCAGGTTTTGAGCTTCATCGACGATAAATATCGTATCCGACACGCTACGTCCTCTGATGTATGCCAGTGCCTCGATAACGAGTTTTTCGGTTTTCTGCATTTCGTCCAACCTGCGGAGTTCGCTGCTGTTCTGAGCAAACTGTCCTTTGATTACATTCAGATTGTCGAAGAGAGGTTGCATGTACGGTGCCACCTTGGCTTTCTCATCGCCCGGCAGGAAGCCCAAGTCCTTATTGGCCAATGAGACGATGGGGCGTGCCAGCAGGATTTGTTTGTAGGACTGCTCCTGACTGAGAGCCGCTGCCAAGGCCAACAACGTCTTGCCCGTACCGGCTTTCCCCGTCAGCCCGATCAGCTTCACGTCCGGATCTGTGAGCATGTGCATAGCAAAGGTCTGCTCGGCATTGCGCGGTTGGATCCCGAAATAGTGTCCTTTCTCTACCCGTACGATCTTACCGGTGAAGGGATTATAACGAGCCAATACGCTGTTGCGTTCGCTCTTCATCACGAAGCAATCGTTAGGATCGATCTTCGAACCCAATTCCCATTCGTCTATGTCGATGCCGTCTTTGGAGGCATAGATACGATCGATCAGGTCGCCATCGACACCTTCGTACTCGGGCTCTGCATTTTCGAAAAGGTCTACTCGAGTCACTTTGTCATTGATGTAATCCTCTACGAGCATTCCGAGGGAACGCGCTTTCATCCGTAGATTTACATCTTTGGTGACGAGGATAGTCTTGATATTCGGCTGCTCATCGGCCAGAGTCATAGCAATGGACAGGATGCGATGGTCGGCTTTATTTTCGCCGAATGCTTCTTTTACTTTATTATGATACTGGCCATTGATCTTGACAAAGATTCTCCCCAGACCGTCTCCCAGGGAAGCACCTTTTTTGAACAGGTCCTGATCGGATATTTCATCCAGACGGCGCACAAAGGCTCTTGCGTTGAAGTTGATTTGTTCGCTTCCTTTTTTGAACTTATCCAACTCTTCAAGCGATACGATAGGAATATAGATGTCGTTTTCTTCGAATTTTTCTATGCATTCATAATCGTGCAAGATCACATTGGTGTCCAGCACGAAATTCTTTTTTTTCCCTTTAGTAGCCATAGTAGTGCATTTTTATGATTTAAGTCTTTCTGAAAAATCTTTCGAAAGGTAAGCTTTTTCCCCGACCATACAACCGATCTCTTCTTTTTTTGTTATATACATAGTGAATAAAAACACCTCAAAAAAGGAATCTCAAACTTCAAAAATAAAACAGGATGAAATCGGACATTCAGATTGCACGCGAGATCGAACTGCAAAAAATCGAACAGATCGCAGAGTCTATTGACCTGCCTGTCGAGCAATTAGAGCCATACGGACGATACATAGCCAAAGTGCCGCTAAGCTGTATCGACGAAGAGAAAGTAAAAAAAGGAAATCTGATTCTGGTCACAGCCATTACGCCGAACAAGGCCGGTGTGGGTAAGACCACGGTCTCCATCGGATTAGCCTTGGGTCTCAACCATATCGGTAAGAAGGCTATCGTAGCCTTGCGTGAGCCTTCGCTCGGTCCATGCTTCGGCATGAAGGGTGGTGCTGCCGGTGGTGGCTACGCACAAGTGTTGCCCATGGAGAACATCAACCTCCACTTCACAGGTGATTTCCATGCCGTCACTTCGGCTCACAACATGATTACCGCCCTTCTGGAGAACTATATCTATCAGAATCGTAATACTTGCGATGGCCTTTCGGAAGTACTTTGGAAGCGTGTATTGGACGTTAACGACCGCTCTCTGCGCAATGCCGTTACGGGATTGGGTACCATCTCGGACGGAATACCTCGTCAGACAGGTTTCGATATCACGCCGGCTTCCGAGATCATGGCTATCCTCTGTCTGGCCAAAGACTTTGAAGACCTCCGCAGCCGTCTTGAGAATATTCTTCTCGGCTATACCAAAGACGGTGCACCCTTTACGGTTAAGGATCTCGGCATAGCCGGATCGATTGCCGTCTTGCTCAAAGATGCCGTAAAGCCCAATCTTGTACAAACCACAGAGCATACGCCGGCGTTTGTACACGGTGGTCCTTTTGCTAATATCGCCCACGGCTGTAACTCCATTCTGGCCACTAAGATGGCACTCTCTTTCGGTGAGTATGCCGTTACAGAGGCCGGTTTCGGTGCCGATCTGGGAGCAGAGAAATTCCTCGACATCAAATGTCGTGAAATGGGGGTTGCACCCAAGCTAACGGTTCTCGTAGCCACTCTGCGTGCCCTCAAGTTGCACGGAGGTGTTGCCGAAACAGAGATCAAAGCGCCCAATGCCGAAGCCCTCAGAAGAGGACTCTCCAATCTGGACCGCCACATTTACAACCTGAAGAAATTCGGCCAGCAGGTAGTCGTTGCATTCAACCGCTTCGACACCGATGAGGAAGAAGAAATCAGCATCGTTCGCGAGCATTGTGCGGCACAGGGTGTAGGCTTTGCTGTAAACAGTGCTTTCGCTGAAGGAGGAAAGGGTGCGGAAGAACTGGCAAAACTGGTCGTAGAGACAGTAGAAAACAATCCGTCCAAGCCTCTCAACTACGCTTATGAGCCGCAGAACCCCGTGAAAGTAAAGATCGAAAAGATTGCCAAGGAAATCTACAGCGCAGGAGGTGTGGTGTATAGCTCCAAAGCAGAGAGCAAACTGAAGAAGGTGGCTATGCAGTCATTGGATCATCTTCCTGTTTGTATTGCCAAGACGCAGTACTCTTTCTCATCCGACCCCAAAGCCAAGGGTGATGTAAGAGGATTCGAGCTAAAAGTTTCCGACATCGTTATCAATCGCGGAGCAGGTATGCTCGTGGTCATCATCGGAGAAATCATGCGTATGCCGGGACTTCCCAAAGAGCCGCAAGCAGTACATATAGATATAGTAGACGGTTTCATCGAAGGTCTTAGCTAAACACCCTTCCGATAGACCCTCCCACGAACAATTTAGAGGGGCTGTGTCAAAATGAATTTTGGCGCAGCCCCATTACATTTATATATCTTGCCTAAAGCCCTCCCCATATCGAGGGATTAGTAATGATGTTCGCGAGAATATTAAGTCCCAAGTCTTTGCCAAAACTTTTTAGCTTTTCGACAATCCCTTGTTTCCTTTCCGCTTCGGGTAGCTCTTTAGATTCTTCCAGATAGGCTTTGAGTTATTTTCCGATGCAATATATTTACCTCTCTGTCAATTAGGCGATTAGCCTTTTAATCGGTACAAACACCCCTCAAATAAATGGGAAAACAGTTTTATCTTGCTGTTCTATAGGGATTTACATACTTGTACCGCATAGCTTAGTTCTCAGTCTTTCAGTCTTCTTTTGGGTGTTTCACTCTATAAATCAATAGATTACAATACTTCCCATTTGTACTTAGCACGCTTGCTCATTGCAAAAGTACCCATTTCGGAGCATATCAAAGCAAAATAATGTAGGGGAAATATCATAATACTCCCTTTTGGGTATAATTCTGTATTTTGGTCGAAATAATATCCCCGAAAAGGGGTATAATTGATTCCTATTCCTTATATTTGCCACTGATAAGGTATATAATAACTTTGGCGGAGCGTGTAGTGCACAGTGATATGCCTTGAATATGTACCCAAAAGAGGAAAAACGGATACATATTTAGAGTGTGGGACTTCAAGTAATTGATATAAGATGGTAGCGAGGATAATCATATCGCAGTACGTGAAAGAGATGCGCAGGAAATATAAAACTGACACAAGTAGACCTCTCCGAGAAAGCGGGGGTAGGACTGCGCTTCGTTCGTGAACTGGAATAAGGCAAGACCAGGCTTTGCCTCGATAAGGTCTATAAAGAATTCGAACTCTTCGGTTTAGAGTGTAGTCCTGCGCCGATGAAACGAGAAGGAGATGAAGTATAAAGCGAACTTAATCCTTTTATAAGGATTAAATGCAGAATTAGATCATAATATTGTAAAATACTATATTCATGATAGCACCAACCCAATTGAAAAAGCCAAGTAATTGGCAAGACTTTGAGAAACTCTGCAAACTATTGTGGGGTGAGATATGGGTCTGCGAGGATACTATTAAACGACATGGTCGCCAAGGACAGAATCAGCATGGAGTTGATGTGTTTTCGTATGTTGAGAAATATGGTGGTTACTGTGGCATTCAATGCAAAGGAAAGGATGACTACACAAATGCACAGTTGACAGAAGGAGAGATTGATGCCGAAATAGAAAAAGCATTGAATTTCCAGCCAGAAATAAGATTACTGGTCTTTGCTACTACAGCAAATAAAGATGCAAAAACAGAAGGATACATTAGAAAGAAAGACATTGAGAATAGGGCAAAAGGCTTATTCGCTGTAGATATTGCAGCATGGGAAGATATTGTTGATCAACTGGAACGATACAGGACAACCTACAACTGGTATGTGAACAACTGTCAGTTTAAGGATACTACGGATGTGCATGTAACTTTTGAAGGAGAGACAGAAATAACAATACGCCCAGAATATGTTAGAACTACTAAACATTATGAGTATAAAGAGTTGACGTATTTTGAACAAACTTATCAGTTACAGTTAAAAGCTTTGAGTTCTTCTAATCTTGGCGCATCAATGATGCCATGGAACAGGCCAAGGCGGGTTGATAAAAGATGGTGTAAACTAAACATAAGAATTGAAAACATCGGAAAGACTGTTATCAAAACGCCGAAGCTTGTTGTTTTTTTTCGAGCAGAAGATATTATTAAAATCGATGACGACTTTTACTACTGTAATGCTTTTGGAATAGATGAGGCAGCAAAAGCACAGATTAATGCCAGTAGGGATGCAAAAAGAGAAGTTTTTCAAACATATAGGAATCAGTTAGAGTACAGACCCAAAAACTCGGTTTTTGTCCAAAAGGATTATCGAGATTTTCATATGAGTGTCATTCCTGCTGATGGGGTTAAGGCATTGCCTTTAATCTGGAGGTTTCTTTGTGAGGACTATCAGAAGGAGGGATTTTTGACTATTAATGTGGAACCAAAAATCGAAGAACGAATAAAAACAATAGAGGTTTATAATGAGTCTGAACTGAAACCAGATGAAGTCTGCACTGAGGCTAAAATTATAGAAGAGTAAAAAATTATTATGCACAGTATTTATTCTAAGTGCAGAATACATATCATGCAACTGATCCTTATAATAAGGATATGAATTACATTCATAAGGGATAAATCTATTCTATATGGAGGCAAGGACGATTATAGCGCAGTACGTGAAAGAGATGCGCAAGAAATATAAACTGACACAAGTGGATCTCTCTGAGAAAGCAGGAGTGGGGCTACGCTTCGTTCGTGAACTGGAGCAAGGCAAGACCACGCTTCGCCTTGATAAAGTCAATAAAGTCTTTGAACTTTTCGGTTCTGAGTGTGGACCAGTACCAATGAAACGAGAAGGAGATGAAGTATGAAGCAGGCTATTGTTTATTGGAAGACGCTCAAGGCGGGCGTCCTCACAGAAAGTGATGAGGGCTATTCCTTTGCTTACGACAAGGACTATCTGACTATGCCCGAAGCTCAAGGCATAAGCCTAACAATGCCTTTGCGAGAAGAGTCTTTCCAAAGTAATGTTCTTCCTCCATTCTTTGATGGACTTATCCCTGAGGGATGGCTTTTAGATATAGCCCAAAAGAATTGGAAAATAGAAGCAAGAGATCGAATGGCTTTACTGTTGGCTTGTTGCCGAGACTGCATTGGGGCGGTAAGTATTGAACCTCTAAATACGGCTGAAGATGAAGAATAGATGCCTATACTGCTACGAACCTTTGGTTGATCGAGAGGTGGATTACCATGCAAAGTGTTGTCGTAAATTGTTTGGGACAAACCAAGCGCCGATATTGCATTATACAAGTAGCGAAGTACGAGCGTTGGCTGACGAGGTTGTTCGTTCGCAGACCACAGTGACAGGAGTACAACCCAAGCTATCTCTCGATTTTGATCAGATGAGCAATTCGCCCAAGCGATTTACCATCGTGGGCTTGTGGGGGCGGTTTATTCTTAAACCTCAAACAGAGCGTTATTCGCATCTCCCCGAGTTGGAAGATGTGTCGATGCACCTTGCAGAGATTGCCAAGATTGAAACAGTTCCTCATGGACTGATGCGATTTAGCGATGGCGAACTATGCTATATCACTCGTCGCATAGACCGAACAGGGCAAGGGGAAAAGCTCCCAATGGAAGATATGTGCCAGCTCTCAGAGCGTCTGACCGAATATAAATACAAAGGCTCACACGAGCAGGTAGCCAAGCTGATCTCCAAGTATAGCTCTGTGCCAAAACTTGATCTTGTCAAGTACTGGGAGCAGGTACTCTTTTCGTGGCTGATAGGTAATGCCGATATGCACCTCAAGAATTACTCGCTCTATGCTCCAGAGGGAAATGAATATCAACTCACTCCAGCTTACGACCTGCTGTCTACGGCACTTGTTATTCCTGAGGATACAGAAGAACTTGCACTGACCCTCTGTGGCAAGAAGCGCAAACTCACCCACCAACACTTTCTCGAAGCGATGATAGCCTCAGGTCTGGATGAGAAAGTGTGCGACAACATCTTCGCTCGCTTCGGGCATATCCTCCCCGAATGGGAAGCCTGCATCTACCAGAGCTTCCTTCCTGAGGAGATGCAGGAACAGTATATTCAACTGATTCTGGATAGGATTCACAAGATATAAGTTCTGAGTATACGTACAGAGGACTAGTTATAAAGATAGAGTAAGACTAACGAAAATAAGAATAGTCATGCAGAAATTTAATGAAGCAACAAGGGTACAGATGCCCTCCATGGTTCATCTAACTCGAATAGGATATACCTACTTTGGTAAGTTGGGTGAAGATAAGAATGGCACAGTTTATGACGGTGACACGAATATCCTTTTGCCAGTATTCGAGCAACAATTTAAAAAACTAAATCCAGGACATGAGGGAGAATATCTCCAAGTTCTGAAAGATATCCGTAAAGAATTGAATGATGATGATCTAGGTCGTGGCTTTTACAATCGTCTTAAAACGGTTTCTCCTGTAAAATTGATAGATTTCGACAATATTGAAAACAATGCTTTTCATTTTACTGCAGAATTTACCTGTAAGAATGGGCAAGATGAGTTTCGACCAGACATCACTTTGTTTGTAAATGGCTTACCTCTTTGTTTTGTAGAAGTAAAGAAGCCCAACAATCATGGTGGGATGTTAGCGGAGAGTACACGGATGAACAGAGAACGCTTTCCAAACAAAAAATTCCGTCGTTTCATTAATATCACACAGTTAATGATATTCAGCAATAACATGGAATATGACGCACTTGGTGGTACTGTTCCTATTCAAGGGGCTTTCTATTGTACTGGTGCACGTTCCTATGCTCCTTTTAACTGTTTTCGTGAAGAGAATTTGTCTGCTCAAAAGGTAGCACCTTTCCATCGTGATTATCCATACAAAGAAATTGACAAAGAGGTAGAAAAACAAATATTGTCTGACTATAATTGTCAAGTCATTCATACAAGTCCAGAATATCAGACTAATCTTGATTTCAATACCCCCACTAATAGAGTACTGACATCCATGTGTTCGCCCGAACGCTTATTATATATCATTAAATATGGTATAGCCTATGTCAAAATGGAGCGTGAAGTAGATGGAAAGATTGAATCTACTGACCAAAAGCATATTATGCGTTACCAACAATTGTTTGCTTCATTGGCTATTAGCAAAAAAATGTCTGAAGGGATAAAGTCTGGAGTAGTTTGGCATACACAGGGTAGTGGGAAGACAGCGTTATCTTATTATTTGACCTACATCCTCAATGATTTCTATTCCAAACAGAATAAGGTCGCTAAGTTCTATTTCATAGTAGATCGTCTTGATTTGCTAGAGCAAGCCACACAGGAGTTTGAGGCTCGTGGTTTGATGGTTTCAACTGCTAATACGAGGGCAGAACTGATGGAGCAATTCCGTAGCAATCAGGCACAACAAGGTGTAAGTGGTCAAGCAGAAATTACGGTGGTGAACATACAACGCTTTGCCGAAGACAAAGAGAAAGTACGCATCAGCAACTATGCCACTAATCTCCAACGTATCTTTATTCTTGATGAAGCTCATCGTGGATATAAACCTGGAGGCTGTTTTCTTGCCAATCTTTTTGATGCGGATACAGATGCTATAAAAATAGCACTTACAGGTACTCCGCTATTAAAAGAGGAACGTGCCAGTTGCAAGGTGTTTGGAAACTACCTGCATACCTATTACTACGACAAATCTATTGCAGATGGTTATACACTTAAAATTATACGTGAAGATATTGAAACATCTTACAAGGAGCGTCTTTCGGATGTATATGATAAATTGGAGATATTGGTGCAGAAGAAAGATATCTGCAAATCAGAAATAATAGAACACCCGAGTTATGTGAACCAGTTGGCTCGTTATATTATGACGGATTTAAAGGAGTTCCGTAAGATCCAGGGGGATGAAACTTTGGGTGGTATGATTATTTGTGAGACCAGCGAACAGGCACGGCGACTTTATAATGTTTTCCAAGAAGAATGGCAGAAATACCAACCTAAACCCATTAAAATAAAACTTCCTGATGGATCATGTGTGGTTGGAGAACCAGTGGTAGACTATAAATCGGAATATCGTCCTCTGAAAGCTGGAATCATTCTTCATGACACGGATGACAAAGAAACGAGAAAGCAAATAGTCAAGGATTTCAAGAAGAATATGACGGTGGATATTCTGATTGTTTTCAATATGCTTTTGACAGGATTTGATGCACCTCGTTTGAAGCGGTTATATTTCGGTCGAAAGTTAAAGGATCACAATTTGCTTCAAGCCATTACCCGTGTAAATCGTCCTTATCTTGGAATGCGTTATGGATTTGTCATTGACTTTGCCGACATCAAACGCAATTTTAAGGAAACAAACGAAGCATATTTGCAAGAACTGAACCGTTTTAATGATGTAGACGAGACTGGTATCGATGCTGCAACTGATACATTTACTCAAGTTATAGAAGATAAGGAAGAGATTTTGGCTCAAATGAAACGGGTGCGTCAAACCCTCTTCAACTATACCTATGACAATGCCGAAGAGTTTTCCTCTGAAATCTCAACAGAAGAAGATAAGTCTGTGCTTCTTGATTTGAAGCAAGCATTGGAGGCAGCCAAGAATATGGCAAATATAGTACGCACATTTGGTGATGATGGAATGAAAGAGCAATTTGCAAAACTCGAAATCACCAAGTTGCCGCAACTCCTATCAGAAGTTCAGCGACGAATTGGCATCATCAACCAGAAAGAAGCCTTTAGTATAGGTGATGAAACCAAAATGCTTATCAATGAAGCGATGATGGATATTGAGTTCACTTTCTCTAAAATTGGGCAAGAAGAAATGCATCTAATATCAGGAGGGATAGAACTAAAAGAAAAATGGCAACAGACAATTGTTTCATTTACTCAGAATTTTGACCAAGAAGATCCTGAATTTATGTCATTACATGATGCCTTTATGGAACGATTCAAAGAACATGGATTTGTGATTGATTCCATTGCCAAGTTCAATGAAGAAACACAAGCATTGAATGAAATCATAGTCCGTCTGCAAGACCTACAAAAACGAAATAATGTTTTGCTAAAAAAGTACAAGGGAGACGAAAAGTTTGCTCGAGTACACAAACGCATACGTGAGGTAAATAAACAAAGGGTAGAAAAAGGACAAGAGCCGATGTTCTCATTCCTTGATGAAGAGATAGCATCCATTCTCAATATCATAAAGGAGGGTGTGGATGCCAAAGTCTATGACCGCAATGACATTCTAAAAAAGGATGCTTATTTTAATCGCACGGTTATGGCTCTCATCAATGGGTGCTTATATCATTTTCCACAGATAGAACCAGAAATGGAAGACTATAAGTTTATCCAAACACGTATTTCACAACAGTACATCAACCAATATAATGCCACTTACGGCATTGCGTAAAGATTATGACTGACATAAAAGAAAAAACATTAAAGCTCATCGATAGTCTAAAAGCTACCTGCCAATCATATGGTATGGGTAACGATGGAAACGAATATAAAATTATTACTCAGGTTTTTCTTTATAAATTCTTGAATGATAAGTTTGGCTATGAGCTAAAGAATGCAAAAAGTGACATTGCCAAGAAGATGACAGGGAATGTAAAATGGGAAACAGCGTACGAGAATCTTTCAAACAATGAACGCATGCTTATTCAGAGCGCCATTTCTCCTGATGTCCCGATGCTCGAGCCTTATCACTTAATTGCTAATCTTTGGAATCAGCAGAGCAAGGGAGATTTTGATGTCATTTTCGATTCTACCATGACGGATATTGCGGAAAAGAATGCAGATATATTCTCTACGCAGACCACAGTTAACACAAAAATCCCCTTGTTTGAGGCTTTGACTCCTTTTGTGACCGATACGGCACAACGTGCACCATTTGCTCGGGCCTTGGTGGATAAACTCGTGAACTTCTCTTTTGAAGAGGCATTTGCACAAAACTATGATTTCTTCTCCAGCATCTTTGAATACTTGATTAAGGACTACAACACTGCAGGAGGTGGGAAATATGCGGAATATTATACTCCGCATGCCATAGCTACTATTATGGCACGCTTACTAGTTGGTGACCATACTGATTTACATAGTATAGAGTGTTATGACCCTTCAGCAGGGACAGGTACGTTGCTTATGGCTCTCAGCCATCAGATTGGCGAAGATCGTTGTACCATCTTCTCACAGGATATTTCTCAGCGAAGCAACAAGATGCTGAAACTTAACCTACTGCTCAATGGGCTTGTATCGTCGCTTGACAATGCCATTCAAGGAGATACCCTTGTAAGCCCATACCACAAGAGTGACGACGGAAAGGAGTTGCGCCAGTTTGACTTTGTGGTAAGTAATCCCCCTTTTAAGATGGATTTCTCTGATACCAGAGAGAAAATTGCAGCCATGCCGACTCGTTTTTGGGCAGGAGTGCCAAATATTCCTGCAAAAAAGAAAGAATCAATGGCAATATATACTTGTTTTATTCAGCACGTAATCAATTCATTGAAAAAGACTGGAAAGGGAGCAATTGTTATTCCTACGGGGTTTATTACGGCTAAAAGTGGAGTTGAGAATAAAATCCTTAAGAGGATAGTAGACGAAAAAATTGTATCTGGGTGTGTCTCTATGCCAAGCAATGTTTTTGCCAATACAGGAACAAATGTCAGTGTGCTGTTTTTTGACAAATCTGCTACTACCGACAAAGTAATCTTGATTGACGCTAGCAAATTAGGCGAGGAATATAAGGATGCCAACGGTTTGAAAAAGGTACGTCTCAATAATGATGAAATAGAAAAGATTGTTGATACATTCCAACGCAAGGAAGTAATGGATGATTTTTCTGTAGCTATTACTTACGATGAAATCAAAGAAAAAGGATATTCTCTCTCCGCTGGTCAATACTTTGACATCAAGATAGATTATGTAGACATCACAGAGTCGGAATTCAATGCTCGTATGACGAGTTATCAGCAAACTCTTGCAGAGCAGTTTGCCAAGAGCCATAGACTGGAAGAGGAGATTATGAAGCAGCTCCAAAGTTTAATATTCAACCAAAATATAAAGTGAGCTAAGATATTATGATGAAGAAGTATAAGCTAGGAGAATTGGTTGAGGTGTCGAGGGGAGCAAGTCTTAGTGGTAATTACTATGCCACGTCAGGTAATTATATCCGCTTGACCTGCGGTAATTTTGACTATCGTAACAACTGCTTTAAGGAGAACTGACGTGTACTGAAAAAAGTTGACAGTTGGGCGGGATAGTTCTACAATTGGTTTACCGGTTCTTTCTATAATTCTACTTTAGGTTGACAGCCCTTACCC